>WFQA01000001.1 GCA_015487255.1 Paracoccaceae bacterium
CCGCCGCCTTGCGGTTGGCAACCCTGATCACCCGTGGCTGGCCGTTCAACTCAAAGAAAACCTTGGCGTCACCATCATCATTGGTTTCGCCCACTGCCTGCAGGCGGATCTCCAGGGTTTTGCCGGGGTCGATCTCAACGCTGATCTCCTCACGTGGCTGCATACCGTAAAAGAATGTCTTGGTTGGCAGGGTGCGCACCGGGCCATATTTGCGGTGCCGCCCCATGTAATCCAGAAATACTTTTGGATACATCAGATAGCCGCACAGATCCTCGTCATCTACGGCAAAGCCCTCTAGCTGGTCAGTAAGCTCGGCGCGCACCGCATCCAGATCTGCGGAAGGCATGCGCTTGCCGGGGCGCTCGGTATTCGGCGCCTCGCCCTTCAGCACCTTGGCGACAAACGCCGGCGGAAAGCCACCCGGAGGCTGGCCGAGATTGCCGCGCATCATGTCGATTACGCTGTCGGGAAAGGCCACATCCACCGCAGGGTCCTCCACCTGTTCGCGGCTCAGCCCCTGGCTAACCATCATCAGCGCCATATCCCCCACCACTTTTGAGCTTGGCGTAACCTTGACGATATCGCCAAACATCGCGTTTACATCCGCATAGGCCTGCGCCACCTCGTGCCAGCGCTCTTCCAACCCGAGGCTGCGCGCCTGTGCCTTCAGGTTGGTGAACTGCCCGCCGGGCATTTCGTGCAGGTAAACCTCGGAGGCAGGCGCCTTGGTGCCACTTTCAAAAGCCGCGTATTGGCAGCGCACCGCCTCCCAGTAATCCGAGATCTGGCGGATCAGATCAATATCCAACCCGGTGTCGCGGTCAGTGTTGCGCAGGGCTTCCACGATAGAGCCAAGGCAGGGCTGGCTGGTGCCGCCCGAAAACGCATCCATCGCCGCATCAACCGCATCCACCCCGGCCTCGGAAGCGGCCAGAATGGTCGCCGCCGCAATGCCGGATGTATCATGGGTATGAAAATGGATCGGCAGGCCGACCTCCTCCTTCAGGGCCTTGATCAGCACCGTGGCGGCGGCGGGTTTGAGCAGGCCCGCCATGTCTTTCAGGCCAAGGATATGCGCACCGGCGGCTTTCAGCTCCTTGCCCATATGCACGTAATACTTCAAGTCATATTTGGCGCGATCCGGGTTCAGTATATCGCCGGTATAGCAGATCGCAGCCTCACACAGCTTGCCGCTCTCAACCACCGCATCCATCGCCACGCGCATGTTTTCCACCCAGTTCAGGCTGTCAAACACCCGAAACACATCCACCCCGGTTTCGGCCGATTGCGCCACGAATTTCTGCACCACATTATCGGGATAATTGGTATAGCCCACCCCGTTGCTGGCGCGCAGCAGCATCTGGATCAGCATATTGGGCATGCGCGCCCGAAGGTCCCGCAAGCGCTGCCACGGGCATTCCTGCAAAAAGCGGTAAGCCACATCAAAGGTTGCCCCGCCCCAGGCCTCGACGCTGAAAAGCTGTGGCAGATTACGGGCATAGCTCCCGGCCACATTCAGCATATCGATGGAGCGCATCCGGGTGGCGAGCAGGCTTTGGTGCCCGTCGCGCATGGTGGTATCGGTGAGCAAAAGCTGCTTTTGCGCCAGCATCCAATCCGCCACCGCCTCTGCGCCTTTTTCCTGCAACAGGTTGCGCGTGCCGTAGGGTGCGTGCTCTGCACGCACCGCTGGCACCACCGGCTGCCGGGCATGCGCGGCAGGCTTATTGCGCCCCTCGGTCTCGGGGTGGCCGTTCACGGTAATATCGGCGATATAGGTCAGTATCTTCGTCGCCCTGTCCCGGCGCTTTTTAATAGTGAACAGCGCAGGCGTATTATCGATGAATTTGGTGGTGTAGGTATCGTTGAGGAAGGTTTCATGCTTCAGCAGATTTTCGACAAAGGCGATATTGGTGCTCACCCCCCTGATGCGAAACTCGCGCAAGGCGCGATCCATGCGGGCAATCGCCGCCTCGGGCGTTGGGGCCCATGCGGTGACCTTTTCCAACAGGCTGTCATAATAGCGGGTGATAACAGCGCCCGAGTAAGCCGTGCCGCCATCAAGGCGGATCCCCATACCGGTTGCCCCCCGATACGCGGTGATGCGGCCATAATCGGGGATAAAATTGTTCTGCGGGTCCTCGGTGGTGATCCGGCATTGCAGCGCGTGGCCGTTGAGGGTGATCTCTGCCTGTGAAGCCTTGCCGGTGGCCTCTTCAATGCTGCGCCCCTCGGCAATCAGGATCTGGGCGCGCACGATGTCTATGCCGGTCACCTCCTCGGTCACCGTATGCTCCACCTGCACGCGGGGATTGACCTCGATGAAAAAGAACTCCCCTGTGTCGATATCCATCAAAAACTCGACAGTGCCGGCGCATTCATAGCCAACATGAGCGCATATTTTGCGGCCCAACGCGCAAAGCTCCTCGCGCTGCTTCTGGCTCAGATATGGCGCGGGCGCCCGCTCCACCACCTTTTGGTTGCGCCGCTGCACCGAGCAATCCCGCTCCCACAGGTGGTAGATCTGCCCGTGGCTGTCACCCAGTATCTGCACCTCGACATGGCGGGCCTTTTGCACCAGCCGCTCGAGATACCCCTCACCATTGCCAAAGGCGGCCTCGGCCTCGCGACGGCCCTCCAGCACCATGGTTTCCAGCTCATCCGGCCCCATGATCGGGCGCATGCCGCGCCCACCGCCGCCCCAGCTGGCTTTCAGCATAAACGGATAGCCAACCGCATCGGCCATGCGCCGCACTTCGTCCATATCGTCGGGCAGCACATCGGTGGCGGGCACCACCGGCACCCCGGCCTCGATCGCCACGCGCCGCGCCGAGGCCTTGTCGCCCAGCTTGCGCATGGTGGCGGCTTTCGGGCCGATGAAGGTGATATTGGCCGCATCGCAGGCATCAACAAAATCCGGGTTTTCCGAGAGCAGCCCATAGCCGGGGTGAATCGCATCCGCCCCGCAGGCGCGGGCCACGCGGATGATCTCCTCAATCGAAAGATAAGCCGCCACCGGGCCAAGCCCCGCGCCAATCCGGTAGGCCTCATCAGCCTTAAAACGGTGCAGGCCGAGCTTGTCCTCCTCGGCATAAACCGCCACGGTGCGCTTGCCCATTTCATTGGCGGCGCGCATGATGCGGATGGCGATTTCACCACGATTGGCAATAAGGATTTTGGAGAAGTTTTTCATCACAGGGCCTCATCTGTTGGTAGAGTTTTGTCCTCTTCTACCCTCCACATGCGCATATTGCAATGCAGCATTGCAAGTGCAGCATAGCCTGTTATCTCGCAAAGCCCGGATTTTGGCGCACGAAGCGCTCGATAAGTTGCGCAGCGTAATAGCCCTGCCGCGCCGCCGGGCTGGCCGGGGTGCCATAGGTGGCGGCGTAACGGTTCTCGAAATCCAGCGCGACGAGCGCCGCCCAGGCGATGGAGGGCCTGAGCGCATCGCTGCCGATCTCCTTTTGCACGCTGACTGCGGGGAACTCCCCGGCATCGAGCAACACCACAATATTCATACCCGCCGGCAACTCCTCCCCCGGCTCAGCGCTGAAAATATAAACATCCAGCCCACCCAGATGCCCGTCTGATTCCTCGCCTGCATGGGCGTCACGCTCCAATGTGGCAAGGCGAAACCCGTCATAAGCCCCGCTTTCCCTGACAGCCTCGCCCACCAGCGCCACGTTAAACGAATGCGCCTGCGCCGCCAGCCCGGCGCCAACCAGCGCCATGGCCAGCCCAAAGGTTGCCAATATCCGCTTCATGTGCTTTCCCCTTTTTTTTGCAACCATAGCGCATTTTTCGCTTTGGGTCAAAGCTCGGAACATTTACAGAACAACCCCCTTTAACATTCCGCTCAACTAGGTTAGTTTCCGCTTTATGAGTGACTGGGACTTCAATGAATCGGATGCCTTCGAGGCTGCCGTGCCACTATCAAGGCAGGCAATGGGGGCGCGGCCTGTGGCTTATATGGACGGGCTGAACCCCGAGCAAAAGCAAGCTGTGGAAAAGCTCGACGGGCCGGTTTTGCTGCTGGCAGGGGCAGGCGCCGGCAAGACCAAAGCGCTGACCGCGCGCATTGCGCATTTGCTGCATACCGGACGCGCACGGCCCAACGAGATTTTGGCGGTGACGTTTACCAACAAAGCCGCCCGCGAGATGAAGGAGCGGGTGGGCAAAAACCTTGGTGGCACGGTGGAAGGCGTGCCTTGGCTGGGCACGTTTCATTCGATTTGTGTAAAACTTTTGCGCCGCCATGCCGAGCTGGTCGGCCTGAAAAGCAGCTTTACGATTCTGGATACCGATGACCAGCTCCGCCTGCTCAAACAACTGATCCGCGCCGAGAATATCGACGAAAAACGCTACCCGCCGCGCATGCTGGCGGGCATTATCGACCGCTGGAAAAATCAGGCGCTGACCCCCTCCAAGGTGCCAAGCAGCGAGGCCGGGGCCTTTAACCGGCGCGGGGTGGCGCTTTACGAAGCCTATCAGGCCCGCCTCACCATCCTGAACGCGGTGGATTTTGGTGATTTGCTGCTGCATATGGTGCAGATATTTCAGGGCTATCCGGATATTCTGGCCAAGTATCAGAGCTGGTTCAAATATATTCTGGTCGACGAGTATCAGGATACCAATATCGCGCAATACCTGTGGTTGCGGCTGCTGGCAAGCGGCCATAAAAACATCTGCTGTGTGGGCGATGATGACCAGTCGATCTACGGCTGGCGCGGGGCCGAAGTGGGTAATATCCTGCGCTTCGAGCAGGATTTCCCCGGCGCGCATGTGGTGCGGCTGGAGCAGAATTACCGCTCCACCCCGCATATTCTGGCGGCTGCGGCGGGGGTGATTGCCGCCAACGAGGGGCGGCTGGGAAAGACACTCTGGACAGCGGAAAAACAAGGTGAAAAACTGCGGCTGATCGGCCATTGGGATGGCGAGGAGGAGGCGCGCTGGATTGGCGAGGAGGTCGAGGCCTATCAGCGCGGCACCCGGGGGCTGGCGCCGGTTTCGCCCAATGACATGGCTATTTTAGTGCGCGCCTCCCACCAGATGCGGCATTTTGAGGACCGCTTCATGGCCATCGGTATTCCTTACCGGGTGATCGGCGGGCCGCGCTTTTACGAGCGTTTGGAAATTCGCGATGCGATGGCCTATTTTCGGGTGGTGGTCAGCCCTGACGACGGCATGGCTTTTGAGCGTATTGTCAACACGCCCAAGCGCGGGCTGGGCGATAAAGCCCTGCAAACCATTGCCAAAGTGGCGCGGGAAAACGGGGTTTCTCCCTATGAGGGCGCGCGGATCGTGCTGACCGAAAAGACGCTGCCCGCACGGGCGTGTAATAGCCTGAATGGGGTGATAGAGAGCTTTGAGCGTTGGCGGGCAGCGCTTGAAAACGGCGATGATTTCATCCGGTTGGCCGAGACCATTCTGGATGAAAGCGGCTATATGGACCGCTGGAAAAACGACAAGAGCATCGAGGCCGAGGGGCGGATTGAAAACCTGAAGGAGTTGATCAAGGCATTGGAAAGCTTTGAAAACCTGCAAGGGTTTTTGGAGCATGTGAGCCTGGTGATGGAAAACGCCCAGACCGATAGCGAGGAAAAAGTCAGCATCATGACCCTGCACGCCGCCAAAGGCTTGGAGTTTCCCTGTGTGTTTCTGCCGGGCTGGGAGGACGGGCTTTTCCCGAGCCAGCGCTCGATGGATGAAAGCGGCCTGAAGGGCGAGGAGGAGGAGCGGCGGCTGGCTTATGTTGGCATCACCCGCGCCGAAAAATACTGCACCATTTCCTTTGTGGCCAACCGGATGCTGCATGGCCGCTGGCAAAATGCCCTGCCCTCGCGCTTTATTGACGAATTGCCCGAAGCCCATGTGGAGGTGCTGACCCCGCCGGGGCTTTATGGCGGCAATTACGGCGCGGCAGCCCCCAAAAGCCGGATCGAAGCGCAGGTTGCGCAGGCTGATACCTACCGCTCGCCCGGCTGGCAGCGGTTGCAAAACCACCCGCAGCGCCACACAGCCCCTCAGACGCGGCAGAGGGTGGAGGATGCGGTGCCCGTATTTGAGATGGGCGAGCGGGTGTTTCATCAGAAATTCGGTTATGGCGCGGTGCTGGCGGCGGATGGCGACAAGCTCAGCATCGCTTTTGAGAAATCCGGCACCAAAAACGTGATGGCCGGCTATGTGACCCGCGCCGATGATCTGCCGTTTTAGCGCGGCAAGGGGACGCTGGCCGGAAAGCGGATGGCACTTGGCGGGCCATGGCCACAAAAAACCATATAAAGCCGAATTCTTGCCCGAAACTCATGAAAACTGGCTAACCCCTCTTGCAGCTTCATTTATTTTTGATCTAATGGGTTGATTGAATAGTAGGATGCTTTACTAAAGAGTCCACGTTATGGACCCGTGCGGCATTTTTGGCCGCTGCCCAACCTTCGCCACGGAGAACCCGATGCGCCTTTTTGCATTTCTGTTTGTGTTGACCAGTTTTTTTGTGTCCCCCCTCGGGCTTATGGCGCAGGAAGCCGAGCCTCCCAAAATCGCTTTTCTCTATATCTCGCCGGCTGATGACCCTACCGGCTGGACCCGCCAGCACGAGCGCGGGCGCCGTTCGGCCTCGGCATTTTTTGGCCCCAAGGCCCAGCTGGATTATTTCGACAACATCCCCGATAGCGAAACCGCCCTGCCGCTGCTGCGCCAGCTCGCGGAAGACGGCTATGACATGTTTTTCCTCACCTCGATCCTTTATCAAAACGCGGCCATCAATCTGGCCTATGAATACCCGGATGTGAAAATCGAAGTGGCCACCGGCTATGTGCGCACCGAAAATCTGGCGACCTATTCCGCACGGTTTTACGAAGGGCGCGTGGTGCACGGCATTATTGGCGGCAGCATGACCAAGACCAACAAAATCGGCTATATCGCTTCGCTGCCCACGCCTGAAGTGCTGCGCGGCATCAATGCCGCCTTTCTGGCCGCGCGCTCGGTCAACCCCGATGTGGAGTTCGAGATCACCTGGATAAACAGCTATTACAACCCCGAGCGTGAAGAACAGGCCGCGCGGGATCTTATCGCCAATGGTGCCGATGTGCTGATGCAGCACACCTATACCGCCCGCCCGATGGAAGTCGCCGAGGAACTGGGGGTCTGGGCCTTTGGCTGGTCATCCGAAATGCGCGAATTCGGCCCGAATGCCAGCCTGACCTCGACCATTGACCACTGGGGCCCGTATTACATCAAACGCATCCGCGCCCTGATTGACGGGGAGTGGGAAAATACCGATGTGGTCAACGGCATGGGCAGCAATACCCAGATCATCGGCCGGCTGTCGGAAGAAATTCCCAACCGGGTGACCCTGCTGGCATTGGACACGATCGCCAGGTTGCGCAGCGGCGAGATCAATGCCTTCACCGGCCCGATCCGCCGCCAAAACGGCGATGGCTGGCTGGCAGCTGGCGAGGTGGCCTCGGAATCCGACCTGCTAATGATGGACTTCTTTGTTGAAGGATTGACAGGATTCATTCCTGAAAATCAATGAGATGCCGGCAAATGTTAAGAAATTACTAAAATATCAACCTAACCGGTTGCAAGAATGCAAAAGTCATGTCAATGTAGCATGGTAACTACCCTTATTTTAACAGTATTTCGCTTCAAATATGGCGTTCTAAAAGGCACCTACCCCCGGAGTTAAGCATGCGCTCAACAATAAAAATATTTGCAGCTATGGTTTTGGCGCTCACGGCCCAGATGGTCAGCGCACAAGAGGTGCCCAAAATCGGTTTTATCTATATCTCGCCGGCGGATGACCCGATCGGCTGGACCTATGAGCATGATCGCGGGCGGCAGCAGGCGCAGGAATATTTTGGCAATGCGGTGCAGCTTGATTATTTCGAGAACATCACCGAGGGTGAGGAGGGGCTGGCCAAGATGCGCGAATTGGCAGCGGATGGCTATGATATGATCTTCACCACATCCTTTGGCTATATGCAAGGCTCGATCAGCGTGGCCTTTGAGAACCCGGAGGTGAAGATCGAGCACGCCACCGGCTATGTGCGCGCGGCCAATCTCTCCACCTATTCGATCCGGTTTTACGAAGGCAGGGTCTCACAGGGGATCATTGCCGGGCAGATGACCAAGAGCAATAAAATCGGCTATATCGCCTCTTTTCCCATCCCGGAGGTTATTCGCGGCATCAATGCTGCTTTTCTGGCGGCGCGCTCGGTCAACCCGGATGTGGAGTTCGAAATCCTCTGGATGTATTCTTGGTATAACCCCGAAGCCGAGGAAGCCGCCGCGCGCGAGTTGATCGCCAACGGGGCGGATGTGCTGATGCAGCACACGGATACAGCCGAGGCGATGAAAGTGGCCGAGGAGATGGGGGTGTTTGCCTTTGGGCAGGCTTCCGATATGCGGGCTTACGGGCCTGATGCGCAGCTTTCGGCCTCGGTCAATAACTGGGGGCCTTATTATATCGAGCGCATTCAGGCATTTTTGGATGGCACCTGGGAAAGCAAAGACACCTGGGGCGGGCTTTTTGACAATATGTTGGAAATCGCACCGTTTTCAGATAAGATTCCGGCCAGAGTGCAAGCGCAGGCGCAAGATGCGATCGAGCGGATCCGCACCGGGCGGTTGCACCCGTTTACCGGGCCGATACGCCGGCAGGATGGCAGCGGCTGGCTGGCGGCCGGAGAAGTGGCTTCGGATACGGATTTGCTGACGATGGGGTTCTTTGTGGAGGGTATAAACGGGGAAATCCCTCGCTGATACGCGCAATTTGGGTTAGGATGGAACGAGACAGGTATGAAACAGTTTATTAAAAATTTGGGTGTTGGCTGGCTTTTGGCAGGGCTTTTTTCTGTTACATTTGCGGTCGCACAGGAAAATATCGTCACTTTGCGCTCGCTTGACCAGAATTTCGAAGCCAGCGGCGAGTTGGTCTCGGCGGATAAGGATTTTTATGTGCTGCGCACAATCGTCGGCGATATGAACGTGCCGCGCAGCGAGGTTGAGTGCCTCGGTGATGCCTGCCCGGTGGAGAGCACCCAGGTGACCCTGCTTTCGGATGACGGCTCCACCTTTACCGGTGAGTTGCTGAATTATGACGGTTCCAACTATATTTTGCGCACCACGATCGGGATCCTGACCATCCGCAGTGAATTTGTGCAATGTGAAGGTGATGCCTGCCCGGCGGGCACCCAGCTGGCCGAAGTGAGCCGCGAAGTGGTATTGCGCTCGGCCGATGGCACGTTTTTTACCGGCACCCTGCAGGATTTTGACGGCACCAGCTATATTTTGCAAACTTCGGTGGGCCTGCTGACCATCCGCAGTGAATTTGTGCAATGTGAAGGCGATGCCTGCCCCGATACCGGGCCGGTGGTGGCGCGTTTCACCATTGCCGCGCCGTCAGATGAGGGAGAAAATTTTATCGGTGAAGCGCTGGCGCGGTTTGTTGACGAAAAATCGCTGGCACTCACCCGCTCCATTCAGGACGAAGGCAATATTCAATATTTGATCGGTAATGAGGCCGGGGATCTGGTAGCCGATATCACCGTGGTAGCGGCCAATGATGTAGCCTCGATCGAGGCGCTGTTTTCCAATGCGGCCGCCTTTGCCCTGACCCGCGAGGCCTTTGCCCCGGAAACCGTGGCCCAGGTGGCCAATGTGCCGGTGCAGGAAGTAACCGCTTTGCTCAATTCCCAGCCCATCGCCCTGGATGCGCTGGTCGCCTATATCAACCCGGAAAACCGGGTCGGGTCGATTTCCGTTTCTGAAATCGCCGATATTCTGGCGGGCAGAATCACCAACTGGGCACAGGTGGGGGGCGATGATGCTCCGATAACCGTGCATGCGATGGCTCCCGAGAGCAACCTCGCGCGGGTCGTAAACCGCGATATCCTGGCCCCGCGTGGATTGCGGCTCTCGATCAACGGCATGTTGCATGGTGTGCTCGATGATCTTGGCGCAACTATCGCCAATGACCCATATGCCTTTGCGGTCTCCTATCGCTCGGCTGCGCATCTGGTCAAAGTGCCCAGTACGCGCAATGATTGCAACATGTTCTCCAGCGCCAACAGCTTTTCGATACAAACCGAAGAATATCCGCTGACGATGACCTGGAATCTCTACATGCTGGACAACCATGAAATGCCGGCATTTGCAAAAAGCATTGCTGATTATCTGGTGTCGGATCCCGGCCAGGCCGCGGCTGAAGCGGTGGGGCTTGTCGGGTTGGAAATTACACGCCAGCCAATGAGCGAACAGGGCGAGCGCCTGCTTTCGGCGATGTTGTCTGAGAATGTCGGCCAGCAGGGGATTGCGGCTTACCGGGAGTATCTGTCCGAGGTTTCGACCGCGACCCGGCTTTCGACCACTTTACGCTTTGTTACCGGCTCCGCCGCACTGGACGAGCGCGGCATTGCTGACGTTCGCCGGATTTCTGCCCTGATCAGCAGCGGCCAGTTGAGTGGCAACCGCCTGATGCTGGTCGGATTTAGTGACTCGGTTGGTAATTTCCGTTCCAATATCAACCTTTCGCGCAATCGTGCCGGTGTAGTGAAGGCGCTGCTGCTGGAAGATAATATCGGTCGGTTGGAAGCGGATGACGTGCTGGCTTTCGGCTTTGGCCCGGTTGCCCCGGTTGGCTGTAACGCCACAGATGAAGGCCGCGGGCTGAACCGCCGGGTCGAGGTGTGGATCCGCGGTGCCAACCAGCAGGGCTTGCGCTAGCGCGAAAGGGTGTGCTTTTACCTCTGCGGGGGTAAACCCCCACTCGGCAAAAGCACGGTTTTCAACACGTTGAAAACACGGCTGGCCGGCGGCCATGGCCTCGCCTGCGGCTCGGCGGGATGGTGATTGGTGTTTTAGAAAATAATAGCGCCGCGAGAAGGGAGGATTCTCGCGGCGCCATTGCTTTACCGGATGGTGGGAGGAACCAGCGGTAAATCTCTGAAATTCTAGTGGTAGACCGCGTTGCGGGCCACATCCTGGATCATGGAACGGCACAGGCCGAGATCGTTGAGTTCACGGTCTGACAAGCTGCTCAGTTCGTTGATGGTTTTGCGATACATGCGGCGCTGGGCGCGGGCTTTCTTAAAGCTGCTGATCGCATAGGAAATACGGAGCGGGAGCGCGGGAGGCACATTGCCGTGCGGGAGAGAGATATTTGCCATTTTCATTTTCCTTCATTCTTTTCTGATGCCATGGATATATGAATTTGCTGCACTGCAACAACCAACATTGCCGCCCTGCCGCTTTGCAGAAAATGCATGGCTATGCGCCAGGGCATTATATAGGCTTGCGCTATGAGACTCTCTGCCCTGACCACGCCGCAATTTCGCCGCTACCTGATCGGCAATGCCATTTCGCTGCACGGGCTGTGGGTGCAAAAGATCACCATCGGCTGGATGGCCTGGGAGGCGACCGGCTCGGTGGCGTTTCTGGGTTGGCTGGCTTTTCTCAACTATGCGCCACCGCTGTTTTTCGGCCCGTTTTTTGGTGTGGTGGTTGATCGGGTCAATATTCGCAAGGCGGCGATGGCCACGCAGATGCTGTTTATTGGCGCGGCGCTGGCCCTGCTGGCCATCCATCTGGCCGGGTTGAGCGGGCGGGTGAGCCTGAGCGGGGTTGCGCTGTTTATCGGCATGGTCACCTCGGCCCAGCACCCGATCCGCATGGCGCTGACCCCGCGCCTGGCCCCGCAGGTGCAACTGCCTTCGGTGGTGTTGCTGCTTTCGCTCAATTTCAACATTGCCCGGGTGGTTGGCCCGGCGATTGGCGGCGGCATTATTGCCGCTTACGGGCTGCGTGAGGCGCTGATCTTCACCGCGCTGGCCTTTGTGCCTTTTGTGCTGATCCTTTCGACCCTTGACCCCCGCGCCAACCGGCCCAAAGCCAAGGCCAGCCTGCGGGCGGATTTTGCCGAGGGGCTGCTTTATGTGCTGCAATCGCGATTTATCCGCACCGCCACGCTGATCACCGGGTTGTTTTCGCTGGCCGGGCGCGGGGTGCTGGAGATTTTGCCCAGCCTTGCTGACGGGGTTTTCCAGCGCGGGGCAGCCGGGCTGGGGGTGCTGACCGCCGCCGCCGGGGCTGGGGCGCTGTTGGCGGCGATTGTGCAGATCGCCCTGCCGGGGCCGGTGCGCGGGCGCTTGCCGCTCATCTCGCTGGTTGCTGCGGTGCTGGGGCCGGTTGCGGCGGCTTATCTGGGCGGGGTGATGCGCTGGGAACTGGTGGTATTTCTCGTTGGTTTTTTGGGCTTTGCCGGCACTTTGGTTGGGGTTGGCATGCAATCAGCCATTCAGATGCAGGTGGAGGACCACATGCGCGGGCGGGTGATGAGCCTGTGGATCATGGTGGCGATGGGAGGCACCGCCTTTGGCTCGATGCTGCTTGGCGGGCTGGCGGATATGGTCAGCCTGGGGTTTTCGCTGCAAATCACCGGTATTTCCAGCGCCGGGATGATAATTGCCCTGTTAATCCTGCGAAGAATCGCTCAAATCCAAGAAAGCCGTTGAAACTCTCAACATAATAAGGTGAAATGGCCCGCAGAATCGGGGGAACTCGTTTTGACAAGGGTGTTTATGCGCAAACCGCGCCAACACCGCAACTGGGAGATGAACATGAAAAAAATTCTATTGGCGACCACCGCCGCAACCATGCTGGCAACCGGCGCTTTTGCTGATGGTGAGAAAATCAACATCGGGGTGATCCTCGGCTTTACCGGGCCGATTGAATCGCTGACCCCTGATATGGCACTCGGGGCGGAGCTGGCGATTGACGAGATCAACGCCGCCGGCACCCTGCTTGGCGGTGGCGCAGAGCTTGTTTCGGTTCGTGCCGACTCGACCTGTATTGACAGCTCCGCCGCGCAGGCCGCTGCCGAAGCGCTGGTTTCCAACGATAACGTGGCCGCCATTGTTGGTGCTGACTGCTCGGGCGTGACCGGGGCGATCGCCAATAACGTGGCGGTGCCAAACGGGGTGGTGATGATCTCACCTTCCGCAACCTCACCCGCGCTTTCGACCATCGAGGACAATGACCTGTTCTTCCGCACCTCGCCATCTGATGCCCGTCAGGGCCAGGTGCTTTCGGATGTGCTGATGGATCTTGGCGTGAAATCCGTTGCCGTGACCTACACCAACAATGACTATGGCAAGGGGCTCGCTGATGCGTTCCAAGGCTCATATGAAGCGGCTGGCGGCACGGTGACCATCTCTGCCGCGCATGAAGACGGCAAGGGCGACTATTCGGCCGAGGTTGGCGCATTGGCCGCCGCCGGTGGTGAAATGCTGGCCGTGTTTGGCTATGCGGACCAGGGCGGGGCCGGCATCATCCAGGGCGCGCTTGATACCGGTGCGTTTGATACTTTCGTGATGGGTGACGGGATGAAATCCCAGGCGCTGATCGACAATATCGGCCCTGATCTCAACGGCTCGATCGGCACGCAGCCCGGTTCTGCCGGTGAAGGTGCCAAGAAGCTGGCTGAATTGCTGACCGGCATTGCCGGCACGCCAGACGGCCCGTTCACCGCTGAAAGCTATGACGCCGCAGCGCTGATCGCCTTTGCCATTCAAGCAGGTGGCTCGGCTGACCGCGCCTCTATTGCCGCCAATGTGCTTAACGTGGCCAATGCGCCGGGTGAGCCTATCGGGGTTGGCGAACTGGCCAAGGGCCTTGAGATTCTCGCCAATGGTGGTGAGATCGATTATCAGGGTGCTTCGGATGTTGAGTTGATCGGGCCGGGTGAAGCTGCCGGTTCCTATCAGGAATACGTAGTGGAAGACGGCGCGTTCAAAGTGCTCCGCATCCGCTAAGCTGTTCGCTCAAATCAATAAAAACAGCCCGACATTTCGTCGGGCTGTTTGCATAACCGGGGTGGGGTAAAGATGATCAGGGTAGAAGACCTGCACATGCATTTTGGCGGGATACGGGCGGTGGACGGCACCTCGCTCGAGATCAAAACCGGCAGTATCACCGGGCTGATCGGCCCCAATGGCGCGGGCAAAACCACGCTTTTCAATGTGATCGCCGGGCATTACAAACCCTCTTCCGGCAAGGTTTTTCTGGATGGCGAGGATATATCCGGCATGCCGCCCCATGAGCTGTTTGGCAAGGGCCTGCTGCGCACTTTCCAGATCGCGCATGAGTTTTCCACCCTCAGCGTTCGCGACAACCTGATGATGGTGCCACCGGCGCAATCGGGCGAAACCCTGTGGAACGCCTGGTTCAAGGGCAAGCAGGTGCGGCGCGAGGAAGAGGCCATCCGCGCCAAGGCTGACGAGGTGATCGAGTTTCTGGAAATCTCCCATGTGGCGGATGAGCTGGCCGGGAACCTGTCCGGCGGGCAGAAAAAGCTGCTGGAACTGGGGCGCACGATGATGGTCGATGCCAAGATTGTATTTCTAGACGAAGTTGGTGCGGGGGTGAACCGCACGCTTTTGCGCACCATTGGTGACGCGATTTTGCGGCTCAACCAGGAGCGCGGCTACACGTTTTGCATGATCGAGCATGATATGGATTTCATCGGGCGGCTTTGTGACCCGGTGATCTGCATGGCCGAGGGCAAGGTGCTGGCCCAGGGCACGGCAGACGAGGTTAAATCCAACGAAGCGGTGATCGAGGCTTACCTTGGCACCGGGCTGAAAAACAAGCCGGGGGTAAGCGCATGAGCTACCTGATTGGCGATAAAATGACCGGCGGTTATGGCAAGGGGGCGGATATTCTGCACGACTGCACCATTGCGGTTGAAAAAGGCGAGATCGCGGTGATTGTTGGCCCGAATGGCGCGGGTAAATCCACCGCGATGAAGGCGATTTTTGGCATGCTGAACCTGCGCGAGGGGCAGGTGCGGCTTGATGGTGAGGATATCACCCACATGTCGCCGCAAGACAAGGTGAAGGCGGGTATGGGTTTTGTGCCGCAAACCAGCAATGTGTTTACCGGCATGACCGTGCAGGAAAACCTGGAAATGGGCGCTTATATCCGTGAGGATGATTTCAGCGAGACCATGGAGCAGGTTTTCCATCTTTTCCCTATTTTGAAGGAAAAGCGCCGCCAGCATGCCGGCGAGCTTTCCGGCGGGCAGCGCCAGCAGGTGGCCGTGGGCCGCGCGCTGATGACCCAGCCCAAGCTGTTGATGCTCGATGAGCCCACCGCCGGGGTTTCCCCGATTGTGATGGACGAATTGTTTGACCGCATTATCGAAGTGGCCAAAACCGGCATTGCGATATTGATGGTTGAGCAAAACGCAAGGCAGGCGCTGAACATTGCCGACAAGGGCTATGTGCTGGTGCAGGGCCGCAACCGTTTCACCGACACGGGCGAGGCCTTGCTGGCCAACCCCGAGGTTCGCAAATCTTTTCTGGGGGGCTGATATGACCGACCTTCTTAACGCCCTTGCCTTGTTGAGCAATTTTGTGATCGTGCCGGGGCTGGCCTATGGCAGCCAGCTGGCGCTTGGTGCGCTTGGGGTGACGCTGATCTACTCGATCCTGCGGTTTTCCAACTTTGCCCATGGCGATACCATGGCCTTTGGGGCGATGCTGACCATTCTGGCCACATGGTGGTTTCAGAGCATGGGTATTTCGGCCGGGCCACTGCCCACGGCGCTGTTGGCGCTGCCGATTGGCATTGTTGGCACCGTGCTGTTTGCGCTGGCGACGGATCGCATGGTTTATCGCTATTACCGCAAGATAAAGGCGGCGAATATTGTGCTGATGATGGCCAGCGTTGGCGTGATGTTTGTGATGAACGGCATTGTGCGCGTGGTGATCGGCCCCGGCGAGCAGCGCTTTGCCGATGGCGAGCGCTTTATCATCAGGGCGCGGGAGTTCAAGGAAATGACCGGGCTGGCCGAGGGCATCAGCCTGCGCACCACGCAGGCGATCACCGTGGTTGTGGCCGTGATCGTGGTGGCTTTGCTGTTTTGGTTTTTGCAAAAATCCCGCACCGGCAAGGCGATGCGCGCCTATGCCGATAACGAGGATCTGGCGCTGCTTTCGGGGATCAACCCCGATAAGGTGGTGTTGGTGGCATGGATCATCGCCGCCACATTGGCCACGATTGCCGGCACGCTTTACGGGCTGGATAAATCCTTCAAGCCCTTCACCTATTTCCAGCTTTTGCTGCCGATATTTGCCGCAGCGATTGTTGGTGGCATCGGCAACCCGCTGGGCGCGGTGGCCGGGGGGTTTGTGATCGCGTTTTCGGAGATGGGCATTACCTATGCCTATAAACGCTTCATTGGCTATATCGGCCCCGATGGCTGGGTGCCCGATGGCCTGGTGCAGCTGCTCTCCACCGATTATAAATTCGCGGTTTCGTTTATGATACTGGTTCTGGTGCTGCTGTGGCGGCCCACCGGCATATTCAGGGGGAAAGTGCTATGAGGAATATCATTCTCTTTGGCCTCATGGGGCTGGCTTTGGTGGCAGCGGGCGAGTTTCAGAGCTGGCCTTTTGCGCTGACCATTCTCAACCTCTGCCTGATCTCGGCGGTTATGGCGCTGGGGGTGAATATCCAGTGGGGCTATGCGGGTATCTTTAATGTCGGCATCATGGGTTTTGCCGCGCTTGGCGGGGTGGCGGCGGTGCTGGTCAATGCCGCGCCCGTGCCCGAGGCATGGGCCGCGGGTGGCGCGGGGATTGGTGCCTCATTGCTGGCGGCGCTGGCGGTGATCGGGCTGATCGTGCTGATCCGCAAAAAGCTCAGCGGGCAGTTGCGGCGCTATGCGACCATCGCGGCGGTGATCGGCGGTTATTTTGCAGTGCGCGAGGTTTATGACCCGGCGGTGGCGGCGATCGAGGCGATTGATCCGGCCAAAACCGGCTATCTCGGCGGGCTGGGCCTGCCGATTATCTTCAGCTGGGCCGTGGGCGGGGCTTTTGCCGCTGGCGGGGCCTGGGTGGTGGGCAAGGTGGCGCTGGGGCTGCGCTCTGATTACCTCGCCATTGCCACTTTGGGCATTTCCGAGATTATCATCGCGGTGCTGAAAAACGAGGATTGGCTGACGCGTGGAGTGAAAAACGTATCCACCCTGAAGCCCGATGTGCCCACCGCGATCGAACTGCAGGGCGCGGATTGGTTTTTGGGCGTGGCGACATGGCTCGATGCGGACCCGGTTGCGGCTTCGGGCATTGCGGTAAAACTGTTTTACGCGGTGCTGTTTGCGCTGGTGCTGGCGGGGCTGATGTGGTTTGCCGAGCGGGCGCTGAAATCCCCCTGGGGGCGGATGATGCGGGCGATCCGTGATAACCGCGATGCGGCCGAGGCCATGGGCAAAAACGTAACACGGCGGCATTTGCAGACCTTTGTTATCGGCTCGGCCGTGGTTGGCATTGCGGGTGCGATGCTCACCACCATGGATGCGCAATTCACCCCCGGCTCCTATAACCCGCTGCGCTTCACCTTTCTGATCTGGGTGATGGTGATTGTGGGCGGCTCGGGCAATAACTGGGGCTCGGTGCTGGGCGGGTTTTTGATCTGGTTTGTCTGGATCGAGGCCGAGCGCTTTGGCCCGATCGTGATGGAACTGGTGACCTCGGGCATGGACCCGGAAAGCCCGCTGCGCACCAACCTGCTGGATTCAGCAGCGCATTTGCGGCTGTTTTTGATGGGGGCGATTCTGCTATTGGTGCTGCGCTTCAGCCCCAGAGGCCTGATACCGGAGAAATAACCGCAAACAAATGACCGACTGGGACGACGCATATCAAAACGGGAAATACATTCCGGACGGGGATGATTACCCGGGTATGTGGAAGGTAAAATCGGCAACCTTTCGCGAGGGGCTGGACGAGAGCCGCAAGCGGATCGGCTGTGCCTATGGCCCCCACCCGCGCGAGGTCTATGACCTGTTTTTGCCCGGCGGCACCCCGATGGGGCTGGTGGTCTTCATCCATGGCGGCTATTGGCAAAAGTTTGACCAGAGCCTGTGGTCACACCTTGCCATCGGGCCTTTGGCGCATGGCTGGGCGGTGGCGATACCCGGCTACCGGCTTTGCCCCGAGGTGAGTATTGCAGAAATAACCCAAAGCATGGTGCGGGCGCTCACCGCAATAGGCGCGCATGTGGACGGCGCAATCACCCTTGCCGGCCACTCTGCCGGCGGGCATCTGGCGGCGCGCATGGCCTGTGATGATATCACCCTGCCGGTGGCGGACCGGCTCCGCCTCTATGTCAGCATCAGCGGCCTGCATGATCTGCGCCCCCTGATCAACACCGGGTTGAACGCGGCCCTGCGCCTTGATATGGCCAGCGCCGCCGCCGAAAGCCCGGCACTGAAAACCCCGCGCAAAGGGGTGAAGCTGCTGGCATGGGTAGGCGAGGATGAGCGCCCGGAGTTTTTGCGCCAAAACAACCTGCTGGGCAATATCTGGCGCGGGGCGGGGGCCAAAACCGGCTGTGTGCATGCAAAGGGCCACCACCATTTCAGCGTGATCAGTGAGTTGGCCAAGAAAGGCAGCCCGTTGACCAAAGCCCTGATCATCTGATTGACGCAAATCAAAGCTATCCTGCCAGTTTGTGCAATACTGCACAAAAAGGAGATGTGCGATGATAGATATCCCTGCCCGCAAAGCCAGGCTGCTGGCAAAGCTCAACGAGATGAATGCCCGCATTGCTCAGGTGGAAGATGCCCTGGATGACCCCCTGCCCAAGGATTCCGAAGAGGCGGCGATCGAGCGCGAGGATGACGAGGTGCTGGAGGAGGTCGGGCAAACCGCCCTGCGCGAACGCGCGATGATCATCGCGGCGCTGGAGCGGATTGTTGCCGGTGAATACGGGCGCTGCACCCGCTGCGGCGCAAAAATCAGCGAAGCGCGGCTTGATGTGCTACCCTACACGCCAACCTGCCAGAAATGCG
>WFQA01000002.1 GCA_015487255.1 Paracoccaceae bacterium
AGCAATCTGGGTTGGCGGGCCTTGATTCCGTTGATATTAAATGAGGCGATTTTCATGTAGTGCTCCGGCTTTTTGCCCATGCTATGGGGCAAGGCGGGAATTGGCAAGGCAAGGCACATGATAACAATAGGCGGGACGGTTTGGGAGAAATAGAGAAAAAGCGAAAGCACAGAATCAAGGTTTTTGGCGAACGCAATACCGGCACCCGTGCGGTTATGGAAATGGTGCGGGCGCTTGAAGGCGCAACAATCAATACACCCGTTACCAAAGAACCAGACCTCGATTATCTGGAAGAGCAAATAAAAAAAACCATCAAGGGGTTTCATCGGGAGCTTTACGTTGACGCGATACTGGACGTGCGCCGCAAGCGCCAGGCAGGGGTGAGTGCCTGGAAACATGCCGCACCGGTTGTGGATGACAGCTATGCCGCCCATGGGTGCTCGGTGCTGTTTTTGGTGCGGGACCCCTATAGCTGGATCAAGTCTTTAACCCGCCGCCCTTATCATATTCGCGCACCAAGGCTTGATTCGGTCGAGGATTTCATCCAGCGGCCCTGGTTGTGTATGGAGCGGGATAATATTGACCGGGTGCTGATCTCTCCGATGAATCTGTGGAACGAGAAGCTGCGGGCGTATCTGGCCTTTGCCGAAGCGGCGCCGGTGCCTTCAACCGTGTTGCATTTTGAAAATTTTGTGATTGACCCGGTGGCGGCGCTTGGTCAGGCCTTGGCGCGCTTTGGCGTAGCTGTCGATGGGCTGCGGGAGATTGACCAATCTACAAAAAACGGTGGGAGAAGCGCGGCTGAGCGTCGGGAATATTATAAGAATGCGATCTGGAAAAGAGAGTTGACGCCAAGGGCGGCGCGGCTGGTCAATCAGCATGTGGATTGGGGCGTTGCCGCGAATTTCGGCTATAATAAGCAGGCCCCGGAAGATTTCGGCCGATAGCGGGGCATATGGGTAGTGCGCGTTTCCAGCAAAAACTACATCGAAAAACTGGTGCCGCAGCCGCAGCTTGAGGTGGCGTTGGGGTTCTCGATCACAAACCGCGCGCCGATCAGCTCGGTGCTGAAATCTATTGTAGCATCGGCCAAAAAGGGCAGGGAGACCGGGTCGATTACCACTTTTTGGCCCTTGCCTTCCAGCACCAGATCATCGGTGCGGGGGGTGTCGAGGTCGATCTCGTATTGAAACCCCGAGCAGCCGCCGCCCTCAACCGCGATGCGCAGCGCTTGCGGGGCGTTGGCATCGTCATTTATTTCGGCGAGGCGCTCGAAGGCGCGCTGGGTGACTTTGGGTGGCACGGTTAGCTGCATCTGTTCAACCTCGGCAAACTGTTATAACACGGAATGTAGGCGGGCATCAGACCTGTTGCAAGTGCGGAGCATTGACACATGTTGGCGATATACGCCTCAAAACCCGACGAGAGTCGCGGAAGGCTGGTTGATGAAGGTCGTAGTGCGCACCGCTCGTGCTTTCAGCGCGACCGGGACCGGATTATCCATTCGACCGCGTTTCGGCGGCTGAAACACAAAACCCAGGTGTTTGTCGAGCACGAGGGGGATCATTTTCGCACCCGGTTGACCCACTCGATCGAGGTGGCGCAGGTGGCGCGGACTATTGCAGGGGCGCTGGGGCTGAACAGCGAGTTGACCGAAGCGGTGGCGCTGGCGCATGACCTTGGCCATACCCCCTTTGGCCATACCGGTGAAGAGGCGCTGGATGAATGCATGCAGCCATATGGTGGCTTTGACCATAACGCGCAGGCAATTCGGATTGTGACCGCGCTGGAGCAGCATTATGCCGCGTTTGACGGGCTGAACCTGACATGGGAAACGCTGGAGGGGATCGCCAAGCATAACGGGCCGGTGACGGGGGATATCCCCTATGCGCTGGCCGAAGCCAATGCGGCGTTTGATCTGGAGCTGGGCAGCTATGCCAGTGCCGAGGCGCAGGTGGCGGCGCTGGCGGATGATATTGCCTATAATAACCACGATCTTGATGACGGGCTGCGGGCCGGGCTTTTTGCGGTGGAGGATATTTTGCACCTGCCGATCGTGGGGCGCTGCTTTGCCGAGGTTGATGCGAAATATCCGGGGCTGGAAGGTGAGCGCCGCCGCCATGAGGCATTGCGGCGGGTGTTTGGATTGATGGTGGAGGATGTGCTCGCTGAAAGCGCGGCGCGGCTTGCGGCATCCAAGGCCGGTTCGGCGCAGGATATTCGTGAGCTTGGCAGGCCGGTGGTGCAGTTCTCGGCCGGGCTATGGGCGGAGTTGAAGCAGATTCGGGCGTTTTTGTTTGAGCATATGTATCGCCATGAGGCGGTGAAGAGAATGCGGGTGGAAACGGCGCAGGTGGTGCGGGCGTTGTTTGCTGCATTTATGGCGGAGCCGTCGCATCTGCCCAAGGGCTGGCGTGCGGATGGTGAGTTGGCGCAGGCACGGATGATTTCGGATTATATTGCGGGGATGACCGACCGGTTTGCGCTGCAACTGCACAAGCAAATATAGCTTGCTGCGGCGCCATGGCCTCGCTGCGCTCGGCAAGGGCGGCGCGTTGGGCATTGTGCTTGTGGGGAGGGCGTGCCCGCGCCGCGATGAAAGCTATGCGCCTGTTTCGGGGCAAAACCGGTGCTTGCGCGCTGGCCCTGCGCGGTGCCATATGTTATGGCCCGCCCGAACTGTATTGGAATGTTGAAATGAACCTGTTTGCTGAAATTAAAACCGTTGTGATAGAGAAGCTGGAGGCGCTGGTGGCGGCGGGCACCCTGCCTGAAGGGCTGAGCTTTGCCAATGTTGCGGTGGAGCCGCCGCGTGATGCTTTGCATGGGGATATGGCCACCAATGCGGCCATGGTGCTGGCCAAGCCCGCGCGCATGAAGCCGCGCGATATTGCCGAGGCGCTTGCCCCGTTGCTGGCGGCGGACCCGCGGGTGAGCAGTGCCGATGTGGCCGGGCCGGGGTTTTTGAACCTGCGGCTTGAGGCATCGGTCTGGCAGGGGATGGTTGGTGATATTCTTGCCAGGGGTAAGGATTTTGGCCGCTCTGATATCGGGGCCGGGCGCAGGGTGAATGTGGAATATGTGTCGGCCAACCCCACCGGCCCGTTGCATGTGGGCCATACGAGGGGGGCGGTATTTGGTGATGCGCTGTGCGCATTGCTCGATTTTGCCGGCTTTCAGGTGACCCGCGAATATTATGTCAATGATGGCGGCGCGCAGGTGGATGTGCTGGCGCGCTCGGCCTATGAGCGCTATCGCGAGGCCTGCGGCCATGCCCCCGAAATTGCCGAGGGGCTTTACCCAGGAGATTATCTCAAGCCGGTTGGCGAGGCTTTGCGCGAAAAATACGGCGACAGCCTGCTGGATAAGCCGGAAAGCGAGTGGTTGGCGGATATCCGTGTTTTTGCCACTGATGCGATGATGGCGCTCATCCGGGATGATCTGGCCTCGCTTGGTGTGGAAATGGATGTGTTTTTCTCGGAAAAATCGCTTTACGGCACCGGGCGGATTGAAGCTGCGATCAAGGATCTGGACGCCAAGGGGCTGATCTATCAGGGCACCCTGCCGCCGCCCAAGGGCAAGCTGGGGGAGGATTGGGAGGCGCGTGAGCAGACCCTGTTCCGCTCTACCGAGCACGGCGATGATGTGGATCGCCCCGTGCGGAAATCCGACGGGAGCTGGACCTATTTTGCCCCCGATATCGCTTACCATTTTGACAAGATCGAGCGTGGTTATGACGAGTTGATCGATGTGTTTGGCGCTGACCATGGCGGCTATGTCAAGCGCATGAAGGCGGCTGTCTCGGCGCTATCAGACGGCAAGGTGCCGCTCGATATCAAGCTGTGCCAGTTGGTGCGGCTCTATAAGGATGGCGAACCGTTCAAAATGTCCAAACGGGCCAATAATTTCATCCTGCTTTCGGATGTAGTTGAGCAGGTCGGGGCGGATGTGACCCGATTCGTCATGCTGACCCGCAAAAACGACGCGCCGCTGGATTTTGACTTCAAAAAGGCGCTGGAGCAGAGCAAGGACAACCCGGTTTTTTATGTGCAATATGCCCATGCGCGGGTGTGCTCGGTGCTGAAAAAGGCGGATAACCCAGGTGATTCGGCACTGCGGGGGGGTGATTTCAGCCTGCTCACCGCCCCGGCCGAGCTGGCGCTGCTGAAAAAACTCGGCGAGTGGCCGCGTCTGGTCACGCTGGCCGCCGCCCATCATGAGCCGCATCGCATTGCCTTCTATCTGTTTGAATTGGCGTCCGAATTTCATGCGCTGCAACATATGGGCAAGGTTGACCCGGCGTTGCGCTTTATTTTGGCTGATCAACCGGCGATCAGCAAGGCCCGCTTGGCAATGATCCGCGCGGTGATGGTTGTTATTTCTGCCGGTCTTGGTATTCTGGGTGTAACTCCGAAAAACGAGATGCGCTAAGCGCACGGGCTGAAAAGCATATTTAGGGGTTGGAGCAGGGCGGCACACTATTTATAGTGTGCTTTGAGAGGCAATATTCCTATGCGTGACAAGTTGGGCGAGAATTTACGGCAAAGGCTTTGGAATGAACACCAAAGCAATGGCGGAACTGCGCCCAGAGTGCCACCTTCAGGCATGGAGGATGACAGGGTGGAGGAGCCGCGGCCCCTGGCCTCTAAATTGATGCAATGGGTTGGTGGGCTGGTTTCGCTTTTGCTGGTGCTTGGGGTGGTTTACTGGGTGTTTGAGCTGGGGCGGCGTGATGCCAACGAGGTGCCGGTCATTCAGGCGATGGGCGGTGCGGCCCGGGTGGCGCCGGAGGACCCGGGCGGCAGGGTGGTTGATAATCAGGGCTTGCAGGTAAACGAGGTACTGGCGGGCAATGAGACCGCCCCGGTAGAGCCGGAAACCCGCCTCGCGCCGCCCGCCCAGCGCGTGGCACCGGAAGATGCCGCCACCATCCCCCCCCCCGAAATACTGACGCCGGTGCAACCTTCTGACACCACATCGGTTCCACCTGCACCCCAGCCGGCCGGCCAGCTTTCTGTATTGCCGTCCTCTTTGCCGGAAGCGGATCCGAATATGCGCCGCCCGGTTCGCCGGGTATCGGCGCCGCCGCTTTCGCCCAATGCCGAATTGCTGAGCGAGGCGATTGCCAGCGCGATCTCGGAAGTGGTGAGCGAGGAGACTAGCGAAAGCCCCGCCTTGCCTGCGCCGGAGGCCACGCCGCCGGAAGCCCAGGCCGAACCAGACACCCCGCCACCTGCGGCTGACCCGACAGGGCTGAACGGGGAGCGGATGATCCAGCTTGGTGTTTATGATGACGAGCCAAGTGCAATTGCGGATTGGGAGTTGTTGCAGGCCGATAATCAGGATCTGATGGGTAATCTCACCCGATTTGTCGAGCGGCGGGAGGCCGGGGGGCGGGTGTTTTACCGGCTCAGGGCACGGGGCTTTGCCAATATGAACGAGGCCACCGATATGTGCACCGCCCTTTTGGCCCGCGAAGTGCAATGCATTGCCGTAACCGCGAGGTGAATATGCCAGACGATTTCATGCAGGAAACCAACGAGTTGAACGCAAGGCTGGCGGCGGAAGCGCTGGTGGTGGATGTGGAGGGGTTTGAAGGCCCGCTCGATGTGCTGCTGCTGCTCTCGCGCACGCAAAAGGTTGACCTGCGGCAGGTTTCGATACTGGCTCTGGCCGAGCAATATCTGATCTTTGTGGAAGAGGCCAAGCGGCTGCGCATCGAACTGGCGGCGGATTATCTGGTGATGGCGGCATGGCTGGCCTTTCTGAAATCCCGCCTGTTGCTGCCGCCGGACCCAAAAGACGAAGGCCCCAGCGGCGAGGAACTGGCCGCGCACCTGGCCTTTCAGCTTGAGCGGCTGGAGGCGATGCGCAAAGCCGCCGCCCGCCTCATGGGGCGGGACCAACTGGGGCGCGATTTTTTTGTGCGGGGGCAAGAGGAGATTTACGCCCGCAAACGGGTGGTGCGCTTTGAGGCCAACCTGCTTGATCTGATGCAGGCCTATGCGCGGATCAAAACCAAGGATGATTTCGAGCCGCTCAGCCTGCAACGGGATGCTGTGTTTACCATGGAGCAGGCGCTGGAGCGCATGAAAGGGCTGATCGGTGAAGCGATCGAGTGGGGGGAGTTGATGCAGTTTTTGCCCGACGCATGGCGGCATGACCCAAAAATGCGCCGCTCGGCCACCGCCTCCACCTTTGCCGCTGCGCTTGAACTTGTGAAGGAAGGGCGCATGGAAATACGGCAATATCAAAGCTTTGCCCCGATCGAGATGCGCCTGAAGGTGGATGCATGATCGAGGAAGAAAAGCTTGAATCATTATTTGAGGCCCCGCCGATGGGCGAGCAGGAGCGCATGGTTGAGGCGCTGCTTTTCGCCAGCGCGGCCCCGATGAGCCTGATGGAGATCGAAAACCGTCTGCCCCATGGGTGCGACGCCAAAGAGGCGCTGCTGCACCTTGGCAAACGCTATGAGGGTCGCGGGGTGGCGCTGCGCCGCATCGGGGATACTTGGGCGTTTCGCACCGCCGCCGATCTTGGTTTTTTGATGCAGAAAGAACAGGTTGAGGTGCGTCGGCTATCGCGCGCGGCCAATGAAACCCTGGCGATTGTGGCGTATCACCAGCCGGTGACACGGGCAGAGATCGAGGAAATTCGCGGTGTATCGGTTTCGCGCGGCACGCTTGATATGCTGATCGAATTGGGATGGGTAAAGTTGGGGCGGCGTAAAATGACCCCGGGCCGCCCGGTGACTTTTATAGTGACTCAGGTGTTTCTTGACCATTTCGGGCTGGAAACCCCCGCAGACCTGCCCGGCATAAAAGAGCTGCGCGCAGCCGGACTGCTGGATAATCGGCCGCCACCCGGGGCTTTACTGGACGAGGCGGCTGAAGCCGTGGACGATCAGGACGATATGTTTGAATAGAGCTAAGGGCTGCGGGTTAGTCCCTTCAGGGGGGAGCGCGCGTGCGCGAGGGGGCGGAACGCCCCCATCCTTGCCGAGCGAAGCGAGGCCAAGCCCGGGCGGGCGGCGGCTTTTTGCGTAGCAAAAATGCGTCCGACCGGCGGGAGAGTATGGGTTGGGGTTGGCGGGGTGTTTTTACCTATGACCACCCGTTTGCCTCAGCCAAGAGTGCCTTTGCTTCGGGGAGGGCTGCTGCCTTTGTATTTATGGCTAAGGTATCGCCTGCCCCCCCGCTCAGCAAAGGCACGGTTTTCAACAAGTTGAAAACACGGCTGGCCGGCGGCGGTGGCCTCGCTTCGCTCGGCGGGTATGGGTGGCAGGGTCAGGTTTTGAAATGCTTGGAGAGTTTTAGCCCCTGGCCTTGGTAATTGGAGCCAAGGTCCGCTCCGTAAAGCACGCGGGGCACGTCCTGCATACGCTCATAAACCAGCCGCCCGACCCTTTGCCTGTGCTCCAGCACAAATGGGGCCTCGTGGCAGCGCACCTCCAGCACCCCGCGCGCGCCTTTGCCGCCAGCGGTTTCATTGCCAAAACCGGGGTCGAAAAACCCGGCGTAATGCACGCGGAATTCGCCAACCATCGCCAGATAGGGGGCCATTTCTGCCGCGCAATCAGGGGGCACATGCACCGCCTCGTTGCTGACCAGAATGTAAAACGCGCCAGGGTCGAGGATGATATGGCCCCTGGGGGCGGTCACCGGTTCCCAGAAATCCATCGCCGGGTAATGGTCCAGCTTGTCGAGGTCGATCAGCCCGGTATGGGGCTTGGCGCGGTAGCCGACAATGCCACCCTCGCGCGCCGTCAAATCAACCGAGAAACCCAGCCCGTCAGCGATATGTGCATCTTGGTCCACCAGACCCTGCATCGCATCGAGCGCACGCAATTCGTCATCGCTCAGCACCACCTGCCCGGCACGAAAGCGGATCTGGTTGAGGCGCATGCCCGGGCGCGCCAGCACCGAGAACGAGCGCGGCGAGACCTCGGCATAGAGCTGGCCCTGGTAGCCGGCATCCACCCGGTCAAACTCGCTGGCGTGCTCGGTGATCAGCCGGGTGAAAACATCAAGCCGCCCGGTGGAGGATTTGGCATTGGCCACTGCGTTGATATGCCTGGGCAGGGCAAGGGATTCCATCAGTGGCACCAGATAGACGCAGCCCTTTTCCAGCACCGCGCCTTGTCGCAGATCAATCCGGTGGGTTGAAAACTCCTTCAACCGGGCCGAAACCCCGGCCGCCCCCGGCAAAAAAGACGCCCGCACCCGGTAAGCCACATCCCCAAGGCGCAGATCAAGGCTGGCGGGTTGGATCTGCGCTTCGGGGATCGGCAGGCGCGCGGTTATCTCATCGCTGGCAATCATTTTTTCGATGGCCTGAAAAGGCAAAACACCAGCGGTCATATTTCCATCCCCCATAAACGGCAAAAACGCCAGCTTGCGCCAGCGCTTTTAATAATTGGTCGGGCTAGCGAGATTCGAACTCACGACCTTTCGTCCCCCAGACGAACGCGCTACCAAGCTGCGCCATAGCCCGACTGAGGTTGCTTATATCGCCTAATTCCGCAGGTGCAAGCGTGAAACGCATCAAAGTGTTGATGCGATCGAGGCGCGCAAATCTTCCAGCCCCTTGACGATATCTTTCAGCTCCGGCTTGGGTGGCACCACTTGTAAATCCGCTTCATGGCCAAGGCCAACCACATGTTTCAGCCCGCGCTCCTTCAGCACTTTTTGCACGCCTTTTATGGTCATCCCCTGCACATGCAGCAGGTCCTGGATGCCGCGCAGCAGGTCGATATCCTCGGGGCGGTAATAGCGCCGCCCGCCGCCGCGTTTGACCGGCTGGATTTGTGTGAACCGGGTTTCCCAGAAGCGCAGCACATGGGCGGGCACATCGAGCATGCCGGCCACTTCGGAAATGGTGCGAAACGCCTGTGCGGATTTTTGCTTTGGCAGGGCCATCTTTAAGCCTTGTTGCCTGTATCAACCCGCTCTTTCATCAGGTGTGACGGGCGAAAGGTCAGCACCCGGCGCGGGGCGATCGGCACTTCTTCCCCGGTTTTGGGGTTGCGCCCGATGCGGGCGTTTTTATCGCGGGTGCTGAATGTGCCAAAAGCGGAGATCTTCACCTGCTCGCCAGCCACCAACGCGTCAGCCATGTGGCTCAATACGGCTTCCACCAGATCGGCGGAGTCATTCCTCGATAATCCAACTTCGCGAAACACCGCTTCGCTCAGGTCCATTCTTGTTAAAGTATCTACGCTCACAGAATCGCCTCCTTGTTTCACGTTCACGTTACGGGAACTTGGGAAAGCGAGTCAATAACAACGGCTTATGCTGTTACATTATAGTGGGCTACCAGCGTATTACTGCCGCCCCCCAGGCCAGACCGCCGCCGATGGCCTCCATCAGCAGCAGATCACCGCGCCTGATCTGCCCGCGCCCCACCGCCACGCTCAGCGCCAGCGGGATGGATGCGGCCGAGGTATTGCCGTGATCCTGCACGGTTTGCACGATCTTATCCATGCTCACGCCCATCTTTTTGGCCGTGCGGGCGATGATGCGCAGATTGGCCTGATGCGGCACCACCCAGTCGATATCATCCACATTCACCCCGGCGGCCTGAATAACGGTCTCGCCGGTGACCACCAGTTTGCTGACCGCGTGTTTGAAAACCTCCTGGCCCTGCATGCGCAAAACCCCGGTGGTCTGGGTGGAGGAAACCCCGCCATCCACATAAAGCAGGTCATTATAGGCCCCGTCCGACTGCAGGTCGGTGGCCAGAATGCCGCGATCCGCGCTGCTGCCCGCGCCGTGCTGCGCTTCCAGTATCACCGCCCCGGCCCCGTCGCCAAACAGCACGCAGGTGGAGCGGTCGGACCAATCCATGATCCGTGAAAAGGTTTCCGCCCCGACCACCAGCACCCGCTTGGCCTGCCCCGAAAGGACCATCGCATTGGCGGTGGAAAGCGCATAGATAAACCCGGCGCAAACCGCCTGAATATCAAAGGCAAAGCCGCCCTTCATGCCAAGCGCATGTTGCAGCTTGGTGGCGGTGGAGGGGAAGGTCTGGTCCGGCGTGGCGGTGGCCAGCACGATGGCATCAAGATCAGCCGCGGCGATGCCGGCGTTTTCCAGAGCCATTTCAGCGGCTTTGAGCGCTAAGTCCGAGGTCAGCTCGCCGGGGGCTGCAAAATGCCGCCGCTCGATACCGGAGCGTGTGCGGATCCACTCGTCGCTGGTATCGAGGCTTTTTTCAAACTCCGCGTTTTCCACCACCCGCTCGGGCAGGTAATGCCCGCAGCCAATGGCAACAGATCTAAGGGTGGTCATGATGCAGCCTCGTCAAGATTGGAGAGCACATCCTTGCTGACCGCGAGGCCGGACGCAACCCGTGCGGTCAGTTTTTCGGCAAAATCGTTCTGGGCGAGATCATAGGCAAAGCCGATCGCCGCCGCCACCCCGGTGGCATCCGCCCCGCCATGGGATTTGACCACCGTGCCGTTCAGCCCCAAAAAAACCCCGCCATTGGCCCGGCGCGGGTCGATCCGGTTTTTCAGCCGTCGCATCGAGGTATAGGCAAACAAGGCCCCAAGGCGCGAAAACAGCGAATGGGCAAAAGCGGCTTTCAGCAGGCTTGAAACCTGCTTGGCGGTGCCCTCGGCGGTTTTCAGGGCGATATTGCCGGTGAACCCGTCGGTGACAATCACATCCACCCGGTCAGAGGGAATGTCAGACCCTTCAACAAAGCCGACAAACTGGAAATCAGACGAGGTGGCGATGGTGCCGATCAGCCGGGCGGCATCCTGCAACTCGACCCGGCCCTTGAACTCCTCGGTGCCGACATTGAGGAGGCCAACGCGGGGCTGGCGCAGGGCCAGGCCGTTGCGGGCATAAGAGGCACCCATGATGGCGAATTTCAGCAGGTCCTGCGCATCGGCCTTTATATCGGCCCCGGCATCGAGCAGTATGTTATATTGCTGTTTGTTGGTTGAGGGCCACAGGATGGCAATCGCCGGGCGGGCCACACCGGGGGCCTTGCGCAGCTGAATGGTGGACATCGCCATCAAAGCCCCGGTATTGCCACAAGAAACCGCAGCTTTGGCCTCGCCTGATTTCAGCGCGGCGATCGCGGCCCACATGGATGATTTTTTCCCACCGCGCAGGGCGGCGGAGGGTTTGTCATCCATCGAGATCACATCTTGCGTGGGGTTTATTTTGCTGCGCGCGGCCAACTCGGGGCGGCGCTTGAGCTGGCGCTTGATCGCCGCTTTGTCGCCATGGATGATAAAGCGGATATCGGCATGCTGGCGGATGAATTTATCCATGCCGCCAAGCACGGCTTTTATGCCGCCATCCCCGCCCATGGCATCAATCGAGATGACGGTCGAGGTTGGCTCTGTCTGGGTTATCCGGTTTTCTTCACCAGCCATGCCGGATGACCCCCAGCCTTGTTACGCTGCGTCTTCGTCCAGGTCGATTTCCTCAACCATGGTGACGACTTCGCGGTCGGAATAGTGGCCGCAGGCACCACATACATGGTGCGGGCGCACCAGCTCGCCACAATTGGAGCACTCGTTGGGGTTGGCACCCTTGAGGGCCAGATGCGCCCGGCGCATGCCGCGTTTGGAGCGGGTGATCTTACTCTTTGGAACAGCCATTTGCTTAGACCTTGTGAATGGGCGGTGATTCCGCGCGTGATTATCTCTTCGGGCGGGCGTAGCAGGAAATCACCGCGCATGCAAACCCGAAAAGGGAAAGGAAGCGGGCAACATAGCTTTTTTTATCAAAACCGCAAGCGCAATTTTCCGGCTTGGCCTGCCGAGGCGAAGCCGAGGCCACCGGCGTCGCCAGACACAGGCCCGGCTTGCCGGTCCTGCGCCTTTGCCGAGCGGGGGGGCAGGGTGCAAAACCGGCCCCATGGAGCAAGGGTCATGCCCTCCCCGAGGCAAAGGCGAGCTGCTGGCGGGGTTCACATAATCAAGAGAATATGCGAAACCGGCCGCTACGATTCCGGCTCATTGCCATACATATAGTCGCGCACCAAGGGCACGGCCTGCTGGTTTTTACTGAGCTGGATCTGCACCACAACCAGGCCATTATGCCGGAAACCCGCCTCGCAGGAGGCCAGATAAAACTCCCACATGCGGCAAAACCGCTGGTCATAAAGCGCTGCCGCCTTATCCCAGTTTTGCAAAAACCGCTGCCGCCACACCCGCAGGGTATCGGCGTAATGCAGGCGCAGCACCTCGATATCGCCCACCACCAGCCCGCTGTTCTCAATCGCCGGGGTGATTTCGGATAGCGAGGGAATATAACCGCCGGGGAAAATATATTTGCGAATCCACGGATGCGGGGTGGATGGGGGCTTGAGGCTGGCAATGGTATGGATCAGCGCCACCCCGTCATCTTTCAGCAGCTTGGCCACCTTGTCAAAATATTCCTGATAGCGCGGCGCGCCCACATGCTCAAACATGCCAACCGAAACGATGCGGTCAAACCGGCCGGAGAGTTTGCGGTAATCAAGCAATTTGAAGCGCACCTGGTCAGACAGGCCACGGCTTTGCGCATCGGCCTCGGCATAGCGCTGTTGTTCAACCGAGAGCGTCACCCCGGTCACATCCACGCCGCTCTTTTCAGCCAGCGCCAGCCCCAGCCCGCCCCAGCCCGAGCCGATATCAAGCAGCCTCTGCCCCGGTTTGAGCTGCAATTTGTTGGCAATATGGTTGATCTTGGCCACCTGGGCCTCATCTAGGCTCATATCCGGCTCGGCAAAATAGGCGCAGGAATATTGCCGCTGCTCATCCAGAAACAGCTCAAACAGCTCGTCAGAAAGATCATAGTGATGGGCGACATTTTTCTGCGCCCGCCCGACGGGGTTGTTCATCATCAGCCGTCGCCCCAAAAAGCGCAACCGCGCACCAAACCCGTCATTTTTTCGGCTGATTTTCTGGCCAAAGTTTATCATGCACAAATCAAGAAGATCATAAATATCGCCGCGTTCCATGGTCAGCCGGCCATCCATATAGCTTTCACCCGCTGCCAGGTTGGGGTTGGTGGCCAGCCTGAAAACCGTGCGCCAGTCATGCAGTTTGAGCGCAACCCTCGGCAGGCCCTGGCCGATCACCAGCCTGCCGCCATCGGGCAGGGTAATGGCAATGGTGCCGGTATGCAGCATCTGCCGCAGGGAGTGGGCCAAAAGCGATCGCGCCATTTGCCCGAAAAAGTTACCCCGAAATGTCGTCATCGGCGGGGTGTCGTTGGATACACTCATCACAGGCCCTCCTATGTCAATTCATACAAATCTCCAGCCTCCGATCTTGAAACCTTGATGATTAGGTTAACGCATCCGATGCAGTTTGATGCATTGAACGAGGCCTTCTAGGGATGTAGACGCCAGAATCGGAAAATCATTACGAAGTTTTTTCTGGCTCGGCTTCCGGCGCAGCAAATCATGGCGCGGGCAAACCTAATGCAATAAACAATCCCTGCCATTGCGCTATATCGATAGGTAGCAATTCAGGATGTATTTTTCAAGAACCGGGCGAATCCACGCCGCAATCGGTGCCCTGCACCTCGTTATGGCAGCCCGCCGTCCCGCAGGAGCAATCCTCAAACCCGTGGGTGCAACAATAGCCGCAATGGCCAAGCAGTTCATCACGCAAGGCAAGGCGGGCGCGGTGCAGCCGTACCGCAAGCGCGCCCGTGCTCAGGCCCAACTCACCGGCAACGGACTTGCGGTTCTCCTCCGCCAGATCAATCCGCCGGATCAGCGCGGCATCCGCTTCGCGCAATTCGGTCAGCAAAGCCCGCACACAACCACAGATCTGGGCAAACATATCAGCCGCATCACTGGAAATGCCCATATCTTTATGCTCAGAGGCATAAGCCTCGCCCAGCCGCTCCTGCCGCCCGGATTTGCGGTAAAAATCATTCAAAGCCGAACGCAGGATCGAATAGAACCAAGCGTTTATCCGCTCGACATCGCGCAGTTGATCCTTATGGGCCAGCACACGGATGCAAAATTCCTGCAACACATCCTCGGCATCGGCGAGGTTGCCTAGCCGCTTGGCCAAAAAACCCAAAAAGGCAGGCCGCCCGGTGAGCAATGCCTGATTGACCATGCCGGTCTCCGGGGTGTTGTCGGTTTTGAAACCCACTATCGCCATCTCCTTTACGGCGAGTATAGCATGGATCGAAGGGTATGCCCAGAGCGGCGATATCATCCGCCGGCGCAGAGAGCGGGTTTTTTGGTCTGTGCCGCAACCGGGCTATTTCAAGCCCAGCAGCCTGTCGGCAGAAACCGGCCCGGCCCCACGGGTGAAGAGCAGCAGGAAAATGGCGATCCAGAACAGGCGCTGATCCATGATCGGGCTGTCTGAAACACGCTCGAACCAGCCGCCTATGGCGCTTTCATCGGCCATGTGGCCGTAAATATCCACATATGTCTGCACCAATACAAAGGTGATCATGCCAAGAGCCGCGAGGCGGGTAAAAAGCCCGATGAGCAGCAGCGCGGGCAGGATAAACTCGGCATAGGTGCCTGCATAGGCGATGAATTTATTAAAGGCGCTGATATTGCCGGTATTATAGCCGGCGGCCTCAAAGGCGCGGGGCAGGATCTGGCCGTAAGCGCCAAAGCCGAGGCTGAAGATACTGTCGCCAAGCTTAAGGGAAGCGGAGTTCCAAAAATACACCAATAATGTGGCCGCAAAGGTGAAGCGGGCGAATGTGGGTAAAAACCACGGCTCCAGCTTTTGGGAAATCGCGCCAAGCGATTTATTGTGCAGGTTCAAAATGGCATTCATCGGGTCTTCCCTTCTGTTTTGATGTTGATCAGCAGCTTGGCTTCAAACAGGCCACTGATATTTTCGGCCGGATCAAAGCCGGGCTGTTTTTCGCAAAATTCTATAACCTCGCCCAGAGGTTTCCCCTCATTCAATGCCCGCAGAAAATCGGCGGCGCCAGTTGGGAGCTGGCGCATTTCGACCATATCTTTTGGGCGGGCAACAAGCACATCCTGCCCGCCTTGTGGAATGGCGATATCGGGCGCGCTGGTGTTTTTCTGCCAAATGGCCAGAACAGGAAATGGAGACGAAAGGATATGCAGGCTTGGGTGTAGCTGCAATTTGGCACGGGCCATTTGCGCAGGGGTTAAATGCGCGAGATATGTGCCATCGATCGGCCTGGCATCGGCGGCATGATAGGCCGCGGTTCGGATGCGCTCAAGCCGGGCCACATCTGGCAGATATGTGAGCTTGGCAACCGGTGGGAATGCGGCCAGAAAATCGGGGAACTCGGTGGCAAATTGCGTCAGAATCGGAGATTTGGGCGGGTGCATTCGCACAAAAACCCCGGCCATCGCCTGAAAGAACTTCTCGCCAACCAGTTTTTCGACCACCGGATAAGCATCCGCCAGGGCATCCGAGAGCGAGAGCACCACATTGTTGCGATAAACGTCAAAGCGCTTGCCGGCGGGGCCGCCTTTTGGATTGATCAGGTCTTTGGGGGCCGGGTGCTCACTATCAAGCAGGGCCTTGGCAAACTGGAGCTGGCTCATCGGGCGGTTTCCAATGCGCGTGTGGCCCTTGCGGCTTCGGCTTCCAGCACCGGCCAGTCGGGGATGTCATTATCCCACTCGATCAATATCGGTTTGGGACCGGTGCGCTTGAGCACCCTGCCCAGCAAGGCCCAGACCGGGTCAACGACCTTATTGTTGTGGGAATCAATCAACAACGGGTTGCCATGCTCGTCGGAATCCGCCAGGTGCCCCCCCAGATGCAACTCGCCGATATGTTTGACCGGGAAGTTGTCGATATAGTCTTCGGGGGAATAACCCTGATTGGTGGCGGAAACAAAAATATTGTTGACATCCAGCAGCAGCCCGCAGCCGGTGCGTGAGACGACCTCGTTGATAAAGGTGATTTCGTCCATCGTGCTGCTGGCGAATGCCACATAGACCGAGGGGTTTTCCAGCAGCATTTTGACATCGAGCGTGGATTGCACCTGATCAATATGCGCGGATACCCGTTTTACGCTGTCCATATTATAGGGCAGGGGCAGCAGGTCATTCAGAAAGCCGCCCTCATGGGTGGACCAGGCCAGATGCTCGGAAAACGCGGCGGGTTTGAGCCAGCCTATCAGGTGTTTGAGCCGGGCCAGATGCGCCTTGTCAAGCGGCTGCTCGCCACCGATGGAGAGGCCAACACCGTGGCAGGAAATCGGGAAGGTTTCGGCCAGCCGCTTAAGCTGCGCCAGTGGTGGGCCACCGGCAGACATATAATTCTCGGCATGGATCTCCAGCCATTTGACCGCACCCGGGTCGGCAAGAATATCCGCGAGATGTTGGGGTTTGTAACCGACCCCGGCAAGGTTGGGCAAATCTGCGATGAGTGGCATGGCAAACACTTTCATGGTGTGGATGTGCCGGGACCCCGGCACATCCCAGGCTGGTTACGCAGGCACGTCGCGGGTCAGCTCCTCAAGGGAGCCCATGCGCGGGGTGCCGTCTGCCATGTCAGGCAACTCGATGCTGGTGCAGGTGCCGGCTGGCACCATCGAGAAAGCATTGCCCTGATAATCAACGGTAGAGGTGCCCGCACATGTGGTGCCGGCCCCGGCTTTGCAATCATTCTGGCCGGCAAGCGCCACGCCCCAGCATTTTTCGGCATCTTCTCCCGCGGTTACATTGCCGGTTGTCGCGGTAAGCGCGGCGGCAACGGAGCCGGCAAGCGCGATGTTCTTTAGAATGGAATTGGACATGATTATTTCCTTTGGTTGAGTGGTGTAATGCGCCTTCGTCTGTGAAGACAGTATTTGGCTAACCGCAGGCCCGAACACGTTCCAGTAACAAGCATGTTATGTAACAGAAATGTAACGCGAGAGTGATTTTTATTTCAATTCCCGTGATCTTTGTGTGAAATCCCGCCGGTGCAATGGGGCATTCAGGCCAGCGCCACTCTTCAGGGTGAAAAACAGGCAACGCAATTCATCAAGTTTTGCCGGTTTGATTTACATCATGTTTTGGAAGACGAATGTATGCGATTGCGCGCTTGTTCGGTTGACCTGCCCCTGCGGCGGGGGTAAACCCGATGTGACACTTGGCGGCCTTGCATGCGAGGCGAACTATTAATAGGAGCGGCCCTTGGCAGACCTGTTGCGCGAATACCTTCCCATCCTGATATTTTTTGGCCTTGCGGTTGTGCTGGCGATTATCCTCACCCTTTCCGCCATCATCGTGGCCGTGCGCCGCCCGGACCCGGAAAAGCTTTCGGCCTATGAATGCGGGTTTAACGCTTTTGACGATGCGCGCATGCGGTTTGACGTGCGGTTCTATCTTGTCGCGATCATGTTCATCATCTTTGATCTGGAGATGGCGTTCCTGTTCCCCTGGGCGGTGGCCTTTCAGGATGTCGGGATTTTTGGCTATTGGTCGATGCTGGTGTTTCTCGCGGTGCTGACCATCGGCTTTATTTATGAGTGGAGAAAAGGGGCGATGGAATGGGCGTGAGCACGGGCGTGAATGCGGCAGGGGCCGATAAGGAAGCGGCAACCGCGCTGCTCAATGACGAGCTGGCCGACAAAGGCTTTTTGCTGACCAGCACCGAAGATGTGATCAACTGGGCGCGCACCGGCAGCCTGCACTGGATGACCTTTGGCCTGGCCTGTTGTGCGGTGGAGATGATCCATACCTCGATGCCGCGCTATGATATGGAGCGCTTTGGCACCGCGCCGCGCGCCTCGCCGCGCCAGAGTGACCTGATGATCGTCGCCGGCACCCTGACCAACAAAATGGCCCCGGCCCTGCGCAAGGTTTATGACCAGATGCCCGAGCCGCGCTATGTGATCTCGATGGGCTCTTGCGCCAATGGCGGCGGTTATTACCACTACTCTTATTCGGTGGTGCGCGGCTGTGACCGGATCGTGCCGGTGGATGTATATGTGCCGGGCTGCCCGCCCACGGCCGAGGCGCTGCTTTACGGGGTGTTGCAACTGCACCGCAAAATCCGCCGCACCGGCACGATTGTAAGGTAGGGATGCTATGAGCGAAGCATTGAACGAACTAAAAAGCCTGATCGAGCTGAAACAGCCCGGGGCGGTGCGTATGGCCGAGGTGGTTGGTGACGAATTGGTGGTGCATATCGTGCCCGCCGCCATTGCGCCCTTCACCGAGTTTTTGCGGGTGGACCCGAACTGCCTGTTCAGCATGATGATCGACATCACCGGGGTTGATTACCCCTCCCGCGAAAAGCGCTTTGATCTGGTTTACCACTTTCTTTCCATGCGCCACAATCTGCGCATTCGGGTCAAGGCCGCACTGAAAGATGGCGAGATCGCCCCGAGCATCACCGCCATTCACCCTTCGGCCAACTGGTTCGAGCGCGAGGTGTTTGATATGTATGGCATCCGCTTTTCCGGCCACCCGGACCTGCGCCGGTTGCTGACTGATTATGGCTTTTCCGGCCACCCGCTGCGCAAGGATTTCCCGACCAGCGGCTATGTGGAAATGGTTTATGACGATGCCGAGAAACGCTGCGTTTACCGCCCGGTTTCGCTGACACAGGAATACCGGCAGTTTGATTTTCTGTCGCCATGGGAGGGGGCGGACTATACCCTGCCCGGTGATGAAAAGCCCGGCAATGACAAGCAGGAGGCGAAGTGATGGATGCTTCCAACCCGCCAAGCCCGAAAACCGTGCGCAATTTCAGCCTGAACTTCGGCCCGCAACACCCCAGCGCCCACGGGGTGCTGCGCATGGTGCTGGAGCTGGACGGCGAGATCGTCGAGCGCGCCGACCCGCATGTGGGCCTGTTGCATCGCGGCACCGAAAAGCTGATGGAAAGCCGCACCTACCTGCAGAACCTGCCCTATTTCGACCGGCTCGACTATGTTGCGCCGATGAATCAGGAACATGCCTGGTGCCTGGCGATCGAACGCCTCTGCGGTATCGAGATCC
>WFQA01000003.1 GCA_015487255.1 Paracoccaceae bacterium
AAAAGGCACTTTATCAGCAAAGCTGAACAGTGTCTGGCGACGACGAAAGCCTCGCTGCGCTCGGCGGTCTGTTTGGCTAATGTGGCGTTTAAATCCATGAATCATAAATATTTCGCCTGACATCACGCCCGATTCTAGCCAAGAGCCAAAAACAACGCTATGAGGGAAGAAAAGCAAAAGGTCTAAAATGAGCAGCCACCCCGATATCATCCCGCAGCCCGGGATCATGCAAATCTCTCCCTATGTGGCAGGTAAAAGCACTGCTCAGGGGGGTAATCGTGTCACCAAGCTCTCCAGCAACGAAAACCCGCTGGGGCCTAGCCCGGCGGCCAAGGCGGCTTATATCGAAGCTGCCGGCACGCTGGAAACCTACCCCAGCTCCGATCACGCCCCCCTGCGCATGGCCATTGCCACTGTGCATGGGCTGGACGCCAGCCGCATCATCTGCGGGGCCGGCTCGGATGAGATCATTGCCTTTTTGTGCAACACCTATGCCGGAATTGGTGATGAGGTGCTTTATACCGAGCACGGGTTTTCGATGTATGCGATTTCGGCCCAAGCGGCCGGAGCCACCCCGGTGGCAGCCCCCGAAACAAATCTCCATGCCGATGTAGATGCGCTTTTGGCCGCTTGCAATGACCATACCAAACTGGTTTTTCTGGCCAATCCCAACAATCCAACCGGCACCATGATCCCGCATTCAGAAATCACGCGCCTTGCCGAAAACCTGCCACCACAAGCGCTGTTGGTGCTTGATGGTGCCTATGCCGAATTCATCGAGGGTTTTGATGGCCACGCCTCCCTGGTGGAAACCCGTGACAATGTGGTGATGACCCGCACGTTTTCCAAAATCTACGGCCTTGGCGGGGCGCGCATTGGCTGGGGCTATGGGCCGGAGCATGTGATCGGCGCGCTCAACCGGGTACGCGGGCCATTCAATGTATCCGCCGGCGCGCTGAAAGCTGCCGAGGCGGCGGTGCAGGATGTGGGCTACACCACCCATTGCCGCACAGAAAACGCCAAATGGCGGGCGTGGTTGCAGAGCGCTTTGCGTGAAATCGGCATCCCGTCTGATGAAAGCTTCGCCAATTTCATCCTCACCCGGTTTGAAAACCCCACCATGGCCGAGGCAGCGGACGCCTATTTGCAAACCCGCGGGTTGGTTGTGCGCAACGTCGCGGGATACGGCCTGCCAGCCTGCCTGCGCATCACCATCGGCGATGAAATCGCCTGCCGCGCCGTGGCCTCCGCCCTTGCCGACTTCATGAAAGGGGCCCGCGCATGAGCCAATATAACCACGTTGCCCTGATCGGGCTTGGCCTGCTGGCCAGTTCCATCAGCCTGGCCATGCGCCGCGCCGGGATGCAGGCCCAAATAACCGGCACCGCGCGCTCACAAACCACCCGCGATACCGCGCTTAAAATCGGGCTGGTCGATGCGGTGTTTGATAGCGCCGCCGAGGCAGTGAAAGGGGCTGATCTGGTGATCCTGTGCGCGCCGGTCGGGGCGATGGGCATGATCGCCGAGGAAATCGGGCCATATCTGGCCAAGGGGGCCACGATTACCGATGTTGGCTCGGTCAAGCGGGCGGTGGTTGAGGCGGTGCAGCCACATATGCCGGATAATGTGCATTTCATCCCCTCCCATCCGATGGCGGGCACCGAAAAATCCGGCCCCGAAGCCGGGTTTGCCGCACTGTTTGACAACCGCTGGTGCCTGATGACCCCTTTGCCCGAAAACGACCACACCGCCGTGCAGCGCCTTTCCGGGTTTTGGACAGCGCTTGGCGCCAATGTGGAAATGATGGAGGTCGATCACCACGACCTTGTCGCCAGCGTTATCTCCCATGCGCCACACCTGATCGCCTATACCATGGTCGGCGTGGCCGACGGTATGAACCGGGTCGCCAAAACCGAGGTGGTAAATTACTCCGCCGCCGGTTTTCGCGATTTCACCCGCATCGCGGCCTCAGACCCAACCATGTGGCGCGATGTGTTTCTCAACAACCGCGATGCCACGCTGGAGGTTCTGGGCCGCTTCACCGAAGAGCTGTTTGCCCTGCAACGCGCCATCCGCACCGGTGACGGTGATTTCCTGTTTGATTACTTCACCCGCACAAGAGATATCCGGCGCAGCATCATCGACGCGGGCCAGGATACCGACGCCCCCGATTTCGGCCGAATCAAGGAGGAAAACTGACATGCTCAAACCCGTGCTTTTATTCACCCTTGTGCTGGCCGCCTGCACCCGCAGCGGCGCGCCTGATCTCTCGGCCTATAGCGGCGAGCACGAAAGCCTGTCGCGGCTCTGCGGCAACCCTGCGCTGCTTGGCGAACGGCTGGATGATATCTCGCAAGGCCAGTGCCGCATTGATAACCCGGTATTGGTGCATGTGGTGGCGGGGGTTGAGCTTTCCACTCCGGCCACGCTGAATTGCGGCACCGCCAACACCCTTGCAAACTGGGTGCAAAACGACGCCCAAAATGCAGTGAAATCTTTGCGCAGCCGCATCACCTCGATGCGGGTTTTAGCCTCATATGCCTGCCGCACCCGCAACAGCCAGCCCGGCGCGCGGCTTTCGGAGCACGCATTGGGCAATGCCATTGATATCGGCAGCTTCAAACTGGCCAATGGCACCAAATTGAGCATCGAATACGACTGGCGCCGCACAGACCGCGAGGGCCAGGCAATCCGGGCGCTGGTGGATAGCGCCTGCGGCCCGTTTGGCACAGTTTTGGGGCCGGACTCGGACCCATTCCACTATAACAACCTGCATCTGGACACCGCCAAATACCGTTCCGGTGCTTACTGCCGATAAGCCCGCCCCTGCGGATACCGCTTTAGTATCTGCCTGCGGAATAACCACTAAGCCTTGGGGCAATATCCTTATTTTTCCAACCCTTCATTCTTTCTTTCCCAAATGAGCGCAGCGAAGGCCAGCGCCCCCTGCCGAGCGAAGCGAGGCCATCGCCGCCGGCCAGCCATTTTTGCGGTTTACCGGAAAAATGCCGCCGACAGGCGGAAAGCAGCGCCTGTCACAAACACCACGCTTAAAATGAAAGCAAGCTCTCCCGCCCGTCGGCGTCGTGTTGCTGCGCAACAAGCCACCTCCCGTTGGGCTTGGCCTCGCCTGCGGCTCGGCGGTCCTGCCCGATCAGGTTTCGCTCAATTTTCCTTTGGCTTTAGCAACATAAAAACCAGCAGTGCCAGCGCCGCAATCAGTGCCGCCAGCAAAAACGGCGCACCGGGGAAGTAAGGCCAGCCATCAGCGGTAAACAGCTTGAACAGGCCAGTAAAAACCGGCGGCGCAATGATCGCCGCCACCGCTTCTATACTGCCCATGATCCCCTGCAAGTCCCCCTGTTCCTTGCCCGAAACCATGTTGGAGAGCATGCCACTAATCGCAGGCCCTGCGATCTCCCCCAGCACCGCGACAGGGATCAGCGCAAACATCACCCAGCTATAGCCCGCCAGTGATATCCCCAGCATCGCCAGCCCAAAGGCCACCAGCCCCAGGCGGATGGTGCCACCCTCTCCCAAAGCCGGCATCGTATAACGGATCAGCACCCCCTGCACAAAGATCACTCCCACCCCAAAAGCTGCCAGCGTCAGCCCGATGGTGCCCGCATCCCAGGCAAATTTCTCCTTGCCGTAAAAGCTCCAGACACTGGCATAGGAATACCCCGCCAGCATGAACAAAAACACCATGAAAAGCGGGTGCCTTAGCCGAGGCATGGCAAAAGCCCGCTTCAACGCTCCAAAAGGATTGGCCCGGGCAAGACTGAAGGGGCGGCGGTTTTCCACCTTCAGCGACTCGGGCAGGAAAAACAGGCCAAACAGGAAGTTGAGCAGCGCAAAACCGGCGGCAATAAAAAACGGCAGCCGCACATCTATGTTGCCCGCCAAGCCGCCAATCGCCGGGCCAAGGATAAACCCAACCCCAAACGCCGCGCCGATCATGCCAAAGTTTTTGGCGCGGTCCCTGGCCGGGCTGATATCGGCAATATAGGCGGTGGCGGTGGCCACGGTTGCCCCGGCAATGCCCGCGATCACCCGGCCAATAAACAACA
>WFQA01000004.1 GCA_015487255.1 Paracoccaceae bacterium
CTGGCCGAGGTTTGGGGCCTGCGCCCCGATAGCTCAAACCCCTGTATGCGGGTGCAGCGCTTTGAGGAAAAATCTCGGGAGCGGTTCTTGTCTGAAAAGGAGTTTGCCGCGCTGGGTGAGGTGCTGGCCAAGGCCGAGCGCGGGGAGCTGATACCCGAGGGCAAGGATGCCCCCGTCTATGTCAGCCCTCAAGCTATCACGGCTATTCGGTTGTTGCTATTCACAGGGGCGCGGGTGAGTGAAATCCTTGGCCTGCGCTGGGAGTTTATCAACGGGGAAAACAACACCGCCGAGTTGCCCGATTCAAAGACGGGCAAGAAAACCATCCACCTGTCCCCTGCGGCGCTTGAGGTGCTGAACGGCTTGGAGCGCCCCGCCAATGGCAAGGGCCATGTGGTGCGCGGTGGGCGTGGCGTTGGGGATGCCAGCCAGCCGCTTGTGAATATCAAAAAGCCCTGGGGCATTATCCGCTCGGCGGCGGGGCTGGACGGGGTGCGCCTGCATGACCTGCGCCATTCCTTTGCCTCTGCGGCGATTGCTGGCGGAATGTCTTTGCCGATGATCGGGGCCTTGCTCGGCCACCGCGATGTGAAAACCACGGCCCGCTATGCACACCTCGCCGATGACCCGATAAGGGCGGCGGCGGCGCAGGTAGGCAACCGCATTTCCGGCGCAATGAAGGGTGAAAGCGCGGGGGCAAATGTTGTGCCTATGCGCCGAAAATAGCGCCCAGCGCTGGGCGGGTGGCATACTATATGTTGTGTGTGGGGTGGTGATTTTTTGCGCTATTTTACTTTCCCTCTATCCTGAAAATTTCTGTTACGCTGTTACTTTGTTACCTTTGCAAGTAAGATATTGATATATAACAGCAAAAAAGTAACAAAATTGAAAATGGCAGGTAACAGGTTTTTGTTACCTGTTACTTTTTGAGCCAACAAAATAAGGGAAAAGTGATTTTCGGGTGCTGAAATGGCCAAAAAAAGGGGGGCTAAAAAGAGCTAAAGCGCAGCTAAAAATGCCCTTTATTACAGTTTTGTGAATCAACATATAGTATGCGAGCGGTTTGGAGATACGGTTACAAATAAAGGCTAACGATTTAATCCTCTATTCAGAAAACCCGCCCCGTGTTATCTTGCCCAGGCGTGGCTAGGGTAGCTCCTGAATATCCGCAATCTTGCACCGGATCGCCACGCGCTTTTGAAGTGCGGGAGACCTTGCGAGAGGGTGGCTATGAAAAAAATATCTTTAGATATGTCAGGTGTTTTAGGGGACATAAGCAAACAACAAGCCCTTAACGAAGACTTTTTAAAGCCCTTTCGCGGCTTGATGGCAAGCATAGACCAACTCCGAGATACAGGGCAGCGCCGTGATCTGATAACCCCTCAAATGATAGAAAGACTAGCAGCGCCAAAGTCAGCCTCAATACCTTTACCATTAACCAACGGCAAAATACCACGATCAGATGATGGGTTTTCGCTGCTTGCAAACGCACTAAGGCTTTGTGACCTTCATGGCTTGATTGATGCATGGCGGCGCGCTTCAAAGTCAAAGCCTATTGGTAGGTTTATTAGCGAGAGTTTAGAACGTAATAGCTTCGAGCGCATGTTAACTGACCACGCGATTTATGACTCTAGATTAAAGATTTCCAAGCGGACAGCATTTCACGAGATTGATGGTATAAAACTCGATACTGAAATGGAAACAGTAAAATACTACCACGCCCGTATACTGAATTTGATAAACAGTGGCACAGATATAGCCCAACTACGTTTTGTAGATTTGAACCTTACCACTGACGAATTGCGCAAATATGGGTTAGACCCTTCTCCAACCGAAAAGCGTACCCCTATTGCGAAACAAAGCCCAAGTGGTTTTACAAAGGCGCTTAAGCGCTTAGTCGTTGATTATTTCGAGCGGGTAGATGGAAGTGCCGAGCCTAGAAACCCAAATGAGGACGTGCCGGATGCGGTCAAAAAGCGGCACTGTGAAGACAAGATTGTAGAGCTACTGGGCGGGTTTTATAGTGATAATCCAAATATGAGAATTTCCAAAAAAAATGCCAAACAAGCACTTAAATCGAAGTTTGATATTGGGAAAAGGGGGTTTGATCGAATATGGAAAAAATTCAATGTGGACCGCGAATCAAAATCTGGGATGATTCCAATTGCTGAAGCTCTATTCTCTATTGATTTAGAAAATTTTTGCCGAAAAAATGCAGCAATATATGGGCTAAAGAATTAACCCCCCTCAAAAAATGAAATTGCCCCCGCTAGACGGGACAATTTTTCTTTTTGCATGTTCGTCCTAGTTTCAACAAACTCGGAGTTGCACCATGCAAACAAATGCCAACACGCTGACACCCCAGCATGTTAATATACCGGCAACGGATTCCCTAAATGAAGACCGCCTTTTAAGCCGTGGCGAAGTCCAAAGTATATTTGGTATCTCACAACGGTTTCTTGAGGTTGCGGCGGTCAAGGGCGGCGGGCCTGTTTACCACAAAATCGGGCGCAATGTCCGCTACCGCGTGGCTGACCTGCGCCAATGGATCGAGGCCCAACGCGTCCACTCGACTTCGGAAGGGGCGGCGTAATGGGCAATCTTTCCCAAGAGCAAATCGCCGATCGCAACACCGTTGAAAGCCTCAAATCTCAAATCTCGGGGCTGGGCTACATGACCATGCAATCCCTTCAGGGTATTCCCTTCAAGGAAGATGCTGGCGGAATTTGGCGGGTGCGGGTCGAGACTTTGGGCCTTTCCTTTCAGGCTTATTGCCGTCGTATTTGCGACCAAATGGAAACGGAAAGTGAGCACGTTGATGGCGGCTTGAAGTCTGTAATTTTTCAGCTCGGCGCAATCGGTAATTATGCCGTTGAGCACCTAAACTCAATTGGAATTATGTGGCAACGCGGCTCGGATGCCCAACGGCTTTTCGTGAGCCAAGTGGCTATTGCCATTCAAGACGCTTGCGATTTAATCGCTGCGCAAATCGGGCAGGAGGGCAAAGGCGATGAATGAAGCCCAAACCCTCACCCTTGCCCTTCATGGTGATTGGCGCGGCGGTTCCGGCCTCGCCCCTTGCCCGATATGCCAGCCCGAGGGGCGGCGGGATCAACGGGCGCTATCCATATCTGAACGCGCTGGGCGGGTGCTGCTACATTGCCATAAGGGCGGCTGCGCGGTGTTCCCCGAGCTGCAAGCCCGTGGCTTGATCGAAGGCCGAGGGCAACAGACTGCATCGCCTGACCCTGCCGATGTGGCACGGCGCAAGCGGCAAGATCACCAAAAGCTCGCCGAGCGCCTCGCCATGTGTAGCGGGATATTCAACCAAGCCCGCGCCTGTGAAGGCACTATAGCCGAAACCTATCTGGCCGAGGTGCGTGGGATCGAAGGGCTGCGCTTTGGCAAGCTCAAAAACACCCTTCGCTTTCATGGTGAGGTATTGCATAGCCCAAGCGGCAAGCACCTGCCCGCCATAATCGCCCAGATACGCGGGGCCAATGGGCGGGCGCTTGGGATACACCGCACCTATCTGCGCCCCGACGGGTCCGGCAAGGCCGATGTAACCCCCGCAAAAATGATGCTTGGGCCGAGTGCTGGCGGCGCGGTGCGCTTTGGCCCTGACGGCCCCGTTATAGCCTTGGCCGAGGGCATTGAAACCGCGCTTTCCGTGGCCCGCGCTTCCCGCCTGACCGTATGGGCCACCTTGAGCACCAGCGGGCTTAAGGGCCTTATCCTGCCCCCGCCCCCCGTGGCCGAGGTGGTGATAATCTGCGCCGATAATGATGAAGCCGGGCTAAGCGCCGCCGAGGATAAGGCGGGGCAGCTTGAAGCCGAGGGCCGTGTGGTCTCGATCATCCACCCGCCCAACGCGGGCGATGATTTTAATGACGTATTGCGAGGCCCAAAATGAGCGGTGAAAAGCAGATAGAGGCGCAGGTGAAGGGCGCGGTAAAAAAGGCCAAAGCCAAAAAGGACGCTGGCACTGGGCAAGGCAAATACGCCACCCGCAAACCGTCCAAAGCCTTTCCTTTCAAGGTTGATGAAAGCGGGCTTTGGCGGCAAGTGACCTATGATAAAGCAGACGGCACCACGGGCAAGAAATGGCAGCGCTTTGGCTCGGAGTTGCACGTTTTGGCCTTCACTCGAAACGAGGAAGGCGAGGGCTGGGGCCGCTGGCTTGAGATTGTGGATAGGGATGGCACCCGTCACCGCTGGAACATGCCCAGCGCCATGCTTACAGGCACCGGGGAGGCCTTGTGCAATGAGCTGGCAAACTACGGGTTTGAGCTTGCCACGGGCCGCTATTCCCGCAAATATTTGTTGGAATACCTGACCGATGCCGAGCCAAAGAAAAAGGTGCGCTCGGCTTCCCGCATTGGCTGGCATGGCAATGCCTTTGTGTTCCCCGATGAGGCCATAGGCCCCGATGCGGAATCGGAACTGGTAATTTTGCAAAACGGGGATCAGCAAGACCATGCCTATAATGTGGCTGGCACCCTATCAGAATGGCAAGAGCATGTGGCGGCAAAGGCGGCGGGCAACTCTCGGCTGGTGCTCTCGATCAGCGCCGCCATGGCCGCGCCCCTGCTGGCCATTACAGAGGATGAAGGCGGCGGCTTTCACTTTCGCGGGGCTTCCAGCTCGGGCAAATCAACGGCGCTGGCGGTGGCCGGCAGCGTATGGGGCGGCGGTGTCCTGCGCGGCTATGTGCGCCAATGGCGGGCCACAGATAACGCGCTGGAAAGCGTGGCCGAGCTTTCCTGTGATGCGTTGCTTGCGCTCGATGAGCTGGCCCAGATTGACCCGAAGGCGGCGGGGCAAGTGGCCTATATGCTGGCCAATGGCAAAGGCAAGGCCCGCGCTGGGCGCGAGGGGCAGGCGCGCAAAAGCAAAGAATGGCGGGTGCTGTTTCTCTCGAATGGTGAAATCGGGCTGGCTGACAAGATCAAGGAAGGCGGGCAGCGCATGGCGGCGGGTATGGGGGTGCGCGTGATTGACCTGCGGGCCGATGCGGGCGCAGACATGGGCTTGTTTGAAAACCTGCACGGGGCCAAAGACCCCGCCAGCTTTGCCCAGGAGCTTAAGGCGGCGCTGGGCCAGTATTACGGCACGGCGGCGCGGGCATGGGTCAAAGCCCTCGCCAAAGACCCCGAGGCCATGCGTTCCCAAATCGGCAAGCTGCGGCGACACTTTATAAAGCAGGTGGTGCCACAAGGGGCTGACGGGCAGGTGAGCCGCGTGGCAGATCGCTTTGCCCTGCTGGCAGCGGCGGGGGAGCTGGCCACTGCCGAGGGCATTACCGGCTGGACCCAAAGCGAGGCCGTGCAAGCCGCACAGCGCTGTTTCAAGGATTGGGTGCGAGAGCGTGGCGGGATCGGCTCAAGCGAGGTGGCCGATGCCAAGCAACGGATTGATGAGGCGATACAGGTTGACGGCTCGGGCAAATTCCAAAAGTGGAAATGGGGCAGCTCGGACAGAATACAGACCCTCAATCGCATGGGCTTTGTCAAAGTCGAGGGCAACCCCGATGTTGAGGAAGTGGAATATACATATTACTTTCTGCCCGCCCCGCTCAAGACCCTGCTTGAAGGCTTGGATGTTCGGAGCGTAATTGCGGGCCTGATGGAGATCGGCGTGATTGTGGCCCATGCGGGAAAGGCCAGCAAGACCTACCATGTGCCTTCTCTGGGCAACAAGCAGCGGCTGTATGAGGTAAACCTTGAAGCGCTGGGCAAGGGCTTCCCCGATGCCCTCTAAAATCAACTGGGCGGCGCTGGATGCGGCCTATGCCGCCGCCCGCGCCCCCATGGCCCAGCGCCCCAGCCTTGAGGATGCCACGGCAACCCATTTCGCCGCCCTCACCGCATGGGATGCCGCCGATGAGCGGGCGGCGATACAGGAATATAACGGGGGATTGAGCCGCACCGAGGCCGAGGTGATGGCCTTTGCTGGGGTGAAGGGTTGTTGGTGGAAAGCACAAAGCCCCGCCGATTAAGGCGAGGCTTTGGGACGTTGACAATATCTAGGCTGCTCTGAATTTGTCATCATTCGGCGAACAACCTGCCTAGTGCTCTAGGTCTTAAAGCCCGATAAACGGGATACACCAGTAACCTAGTAGCTACCTTTATCCATTTCAAGGAAAATCGTCACCGATTTCGGTGACTGATGCCCAACCCAAATAGCACACCTTCCTTAACAGCGGCTAAATCTTGAGCGTTCGCTTGGGGCGTTGCCCATTTTCTGCGCCCGACTTTAAAGCCGTTCATGCGCCATAATCCAAGGTTCAAAATCAAATCGCATTTAGCCCAGCATGGAAGGTCATCCGCTTCGTCAGGATGGTAGTTTTTTGACAGCCTCACCACATAAGGGTGATCGTGGGTCGGCGCGGTAAGGCTGATTGGCACCACCGCAACCAAATGGCTACGGTTTGGCAGGCGCGGCGAAACGACCATGACAGGGCGGGTTTTCACCATTTCGGGAACCTTGAAGCCAGAAAAATCGCAAACCAATATTTGCCCAGCGCGGGGGTGGTAACTGATAGCCATATCAGGTGTTTTCCCCTTGCACCTTCAAGGCCACCCCCGCGCCCAGCGCGGTTTCGCCAGTGTCAAGAAACTGGATGCCTTGGGCTTCAAGGGCTTTGCGGATGGCTTCGGCGCTTGAGTGTTGAAGGCCACCTTTCCCAGTTTCAAATCGGCTTACTGTAGTGAAGGAAATGCCAGCCAATTCCGCCAGCTCCCGCACACCTAGGCGCAAAGCATTTCTTGCCATTCTAAGCTGTTCCGGTGTCATTGTGCTAACCTTGTATTATTTTTGCTTACAGGGTATTGACTGCATACTGTGTATGCACTAGAGTTACTACATGGTAAGCGAGTATGCAAACGGAGTTATCACAATGACCTACAACACATCCGAAATTATGAAAACCGCTTGGAAGAATACCAGGGTAATGATGAAGGTTATGGACTACTGGCCGCGCGATTTGCGCAAGGTGTTTGCCGTGCAGCTAAAAGCCGCATGGAAAGCCGCCAAAAAGGCAACGGGCGAAGCCGTGCGCACCGCCAAGGAAATCAGCTTCCAGATCATGCGCCTTGAGTGCAAAGACACCCTGCAAGTTTCCGACTTCAAAAAGCTCGATGACCTGCGCGCCGCCCACCGCGCCGCCTTTGCTCGGGAAGCCACCGAAACCAAGGTGGCCGCGTGATGGTCGATTTAACCCGTGATGTAGATGAATACCTTGCCGAGCAAGCGATGCTCAGAAAAATCTTGATCGAAGGCAAAACCAAAGCCCAGCTTTCCGAGGAGATTGCCCTGCTGAAAGCCGTGGTTAAAGCCCCCGAAGGCCCCGCCAGCAAAACCGCAATGGCGCGGCTAATCGAGCGCCTCGACCAAATGCACCACCTAAACCAAGCGGGCGGTGTAAGCGCCTAGCCCACCGCCTTCATTCATTCACGGGAGACCCTCACATGGATCGCAGAACCTTCATAGCCTCAAGCACCGCGCTGGGCCTCACCGCCGCGCCCAGCGCCGCCACCACCCTTGACCCGATAGCGCCATTGTTTGCCCGCTGGGAAACCGCCGTGCGCGAATGGCAGCGCCTAAGCAACATGGGCACCGATTGGGATACGCCCGAAATGCTGGCCCAAGAGGAAGCCCGCTTCTTTAACCTTGACCGGATCAGCAACCGCCAAGCCCAAAGCCTTGAGGGCCTGCGCTGCCAGATCACCGCCCTATGGCATGAATACGGGCTTGATAGCCTGAATAACCCGCAAGAGGCACTGGACCCCGAGTTGCGCCTTAAGTGCAACCTGTTGCTCGGGATCGAGCGCCTGACCCGCGCCACGCCGTGGCAACCGCCCGAGCCTAAGCAGGTAGTCCCAGCCAGCTTCTAACCCTGCCCGCGCCTCACCCTGCCAGCCCCGCCTTGCCCAGCGCAACGCGGGGCTTTCTCTTTGGGCCGTGCAAGCCATAAGCCACCACCCCCGCGCCCCGCTAGGGGATGGGCTTTGTCGCGCACAATCCCGCAAGGTTCAATCTATCCTAACCTCACAGAACGGCCCATGAAGCCCAAGGGGACCCCAGCTTTTAGCGGGGCTGGTGGGGGTGCTGATGGTTAGGGATGCCACCTCACAAAGCCGCGCGGGTCCTTCCTGACCCCTCCCAAGCACGGGGGTAATTCGCGCCCCATTGTATCGGTTTATTCACATGTTTTCAATGCTGTAGGATATTATTGATGTTGTTGTTTTATACCTGATCAGCTCAAAACTGGCGGCTTTCACGCACGTTTTCCCTAGATCATCAGCCCACCAATGACCCATAGGGCGCGGTGGCCTTTGCCTAAAGCCAGCTCGGCCCCCGCGCTCAATTCCCCCAGATTTTTAGCGGGTCCTTCCAGCGGTGTTTTGTGTATACGGGGGCGCTAAGGGCGCGCCTTGCCGATGGATTAACCAGGGGGAAAGCCTAAACTAAACCCGCTTTTGGTTTAGATCGGCGCGAAATGGACGCATTTTGGCTATTTTTGGTGGTCCAAAAACGACATTTTGAGCAAGTAAAAGCAGCCAAAAAATATTTTACCGGTAAATTACAATGGCTTAGAAGGTAACAGGCTCAAAAAACCTGTTACCTATTTTGTTACCAGCTTGGAGAGAATAGTTTAGTTAATTCAATAAGTTACATATATTTGTAACAGGTAACAAAAGTAACAGGCCTTTTTACCGTTTTCTTTTTGCCGCGCTCGCCAGCCCCGCCGCTCGGCGCGCTGGCCGGATGGGTGCGCAGATCATCCAGCCCCCCCTTGTTATTCACGGGAGGTAATGGAAATGGCTTAAAAAATTCGACAAGGCCTTTTCCCGCGCGCAGGAAGCGACTTTTGCCAAATGTGATTTGAAGAAATAACCGCGCAAAATACTGTGAAACTGCCCACGGTGCTCGCCATGTGCTCGCCAAGCCAGAATGGGCTTTCGGCAAATATCTCGTAAGCCATTGTTTTTATTGGTGACCCCGACAGGATTCGAACCTGTGGCCTGCTGATTAGAAGTCAGCTGCTCTATCCAGCTGAGCTACGGGGCCATGTTTTAGTGGGTCCAGACCGTGCGGCGGTTGGAGGCAAAGTTTTCGCCGTACCCCCCTTGTCGCACAAGTGGCTGGCGTTTGTGCGGCTCGATAACGCTATAGGAAAGGCCAGCAGAATCAGCATAGGCGATAGCGGCCGCCTTGCTGTCAAACCGTAGTTTGATCTGTGAGTGCACATCCTGCGAGTTGGTCCAACCCATCAACGGGTCAATGCCGCGCGGGGATTCTGGAGAGAATTCCAAAATCCATTGCTTGGTTTTGGCCAGGCCGGATTGCATCGCATTGCGGGCCGGCTGGTAGATTCGCGCTGTCATCGGATTGCCTCCTTAAAACTTGCTTTCTTATCGCTAATCAATGGTGCCAGCGCAAGGGGAATTGGAGGGTTGCAAGGTAAGTTACCGACCCGGCGCGAGGGAGCGAGGGGTGGGTGGGTTCGTTTCGCACCGAGCCGGTAACTTGCCACTTGCAAAGTCAGTTAACCAAACTTCGCAGGACAAGACAAGAACAAAATAGCTTAAAAGTTGCTGTAAATAGATAAAAAGCAACCAATAGTGTTAACGAATTGTTAACCATTATTACCCCTAAGCTCATTGAACACTCCAATTTATGATTGACGCGTAGGGGTTGATGGATTCTGTATGCTGTGATCAGCCTGCTCTCCGTTGAACCAAACAACCTCAAAAAGAAGTTCTGATGCAATCCTTCAACACATATATTACAACTAAAACAACGGGTTAAGCTACAATTGAAGTGATTGCCCCCCGAAAAGAGTCACAATAGCGATGCGCAAAACATAAAAAAGCCCCCCGCCTTGCGGCGAGGGGCAGTAAGAGGCATTTTATGCTTGGGTTATTTCAGAATACCCAGCTCTTTTGCCACCGTCCACTCCTCGGCGCTGATCGTCCCGTCCTGATCGGTGTCAATCGCTGTAAAGGTTTCCTGCGTCAGTTCTGGGTAGGCCGCCACCATTTCGTCAAAGGACAAAACGCCGTCTTCATTGGCATCCACACCCTGCTCAAAAGCCATGGCTGCGGTTGCAAACCCCAAAACGGCTACTGCTGAGATAAATATCTTTTTCATTTCTTTCTCCATTTTTGTTGCTGGGCATAAATACGCGAAAAGCCGAAAGCAGATCAGCCTTCCCCCCTACAGACGGAGAGATCTGCCAAAAATTCCCTGCCCATTTTTGCATTCACAAATCTGCGCGAAAAGCTGCTCAACCATACTACTTTTAGGCGGGTTTGCGCCGGTTTTCCCTTAATACATTGAGCGAAATCCTGCTCGGCCAATTTCCGCCAGCTTGTTGTCATCATCAAAATCAACCATTTTGCAGCGGCAGATGATCGCGGGAGAGGTGGTTTGATGGCCAGGGATATTTCGGAAGAGATTGTTGCGATCATGCCCGATTTGCAGCGCTATGCCCATTATTTGAGCGATAGCGCTGATGCCGCGCAGGTCTTGGCCCAGCAAGCCGTGGAGCAGGTTCTCAAACGGCAGGATCATCTCGCAGAGGTGGAAGATCTGAAGAAATACATGTTTACGATTCTGCATAACCTGCACAATGATTTCCTGCGCAAAAAACCGCGCGGCGACCAAAATATCGCGGAACAGGAAATCATCGACCCAAGCCTCAGCGCCGGGGAGCGCTTGGCCTGCCAGCAAGCGCTGGACAAAATGGCCACCCTGTCTGCAGCCCACCAACAGGTTTTGCAACGTGTGCGCGCTGGCCAGAGCTATGCCGCGATTGCCGCCGAGCTGGAACTACCGCTTGGCACGGTGATGTCGCGGGTCTCCAGAGCGCGGGCTGCCCTGCGCCAGGCCATGGACATGGGGCCGGATGAAACCGTGGATGAATGGTTGAAGGATTAAAAAATGGGGAGCGGCTTACCACTCCCCAGTCTCACATTCAGGCTCATCGTTGAGCGCTCGATATACTGCCTTTGGCCTGAATGCCGGAAGGGCCAAGCAGACAACCCTTCCCGCCTGTTCTCTCCCCCACCCGCCAGATGGGGTCACCCGTAGGGTGCGTGGTCTCCACGCACCACTAGCTACACCCCGAGGTGCCGCCACAGGTATTGCACTTCATACATGTGCCATTGCGCACCAGGGTAAAATTGCCACACTCGCCGCAAGGGTCACCCTCATAGCCCTGCATTTTGGCTTTGGTGCGGTCATCCAGCACCGCAAGCGTGGTTTCCGATATCACCACCCCTTCCGCCTCGCTGGTTTGCACACCACCCAGCCCTTGCGGCAGGCGCGAGCGCAGATAGCCGGTGGAGGAAAGCTGCCTGATCAGATCAAGCGAATTGCTGGCCGCATCGCCTGGCTCACTGACATTGGACTTGCCCTCTTCCTCGCCGCGCCCGAGGCTGTCAAAGCTCTCGCCTTCGGGTTTCACATGGGCGAGATCCGTGCGATCGAGGTAAGAGATCGCCAATTCCCGGAAAATATAATCAATGATCGAGGTGGCGGATTTGATACTGTCATTGCCCTGCACCATGCCGGCCGGGTCAAAGCGGGTGAAGGTGAATGCCTCGACAAATTCATCCAGCGGCACGCCATATTGCAACCCGACCGAAATCGCGATGGCGAAATTGTTCATCATCGCGCGAAAGGCCGCCCCCTCTTTGTGCATGTCGATGAATATCTCGCCAAGGGAGCCGTCTTTATACTCACCGGTGCGCAAATAAACCTTATGCCCGCCAACAACTGCCTTTTGGGTATAACCCTTGCGGCGCTGCGGCAGCTTTTCACGGCCCCGCGCCACCTCTTTGATGATCACTTTTTCGACGATCTTCTCGGCCAATACCGTGGCCTGTTCGCTGGCCGGCGCTTCCGACAGCTCCTCAAGGTCATCATCCTCGATCAAGGCGCTGGAAAGCGGCTGGCTCAGCTTGGAGCCATCCCGATAAAGCGCATTGGCCTTTACCCCCAGCGCCCAGCTGGTCTCGTAAGCGGCTTTGCAATCCTCGATGGTGGCATCATTGGGCATGTTGATGGTTTTGGAAATCGCACCTGATATAAAGCTCTGCGCGGCGGCCATGATTTTGATATGGCTATCGACCGACAGATAGCGCTTGCCGGTTTTGCCGCAGGCATTGGCGCAATCAAACACACTGTAATGCTCTTTTTTCAGATAAGGCGCGCCTTCAAGCGTCATGGTGCCGATGGCGTGCAGGTTGGCCGCCTCGATCTGCTCTTTGGAATAGCCCAGATGCTTGAGCAGGTCAAAGCCGGGATCATTGAGTTTTTCTTCGGGGATGCCAAGCGCACCGGTGCAAAAATCACTGCCCAGCGTCCACTGGTTGAAGATGAAACGCAGATCAAAGGCCGAGCCGAGCGCAGCCTCGATTTTCGCCAGTTCCTCCTCGCCAAAACCATGGCCGAGCAGGCTGGTGGTGTTGATGCCGGGCGCATTGCCGATCGAGCCATGGCCAACCGCATAGGCAATGATCTCCTCGATCTGCGCCGGCTTGTAGCCCAGCTTCACCAGCGCGGCGGGCACCGACTGGTTGATGATTTTGAAATAACCACCGCCGGCCAGCTTCTTGAACTTCACCAGCGCGAAATCCGGCTCGATACCCGTTGTGTCACAATCCATCACCAGCCCGATGGTGCCGGTGGGGGCGATCACCGAGACCTGCGCATTGCGATAGCCGTGCTGCTCGCCAAGGGCCAAGGCCTCGTCCCACGCTTTATGCGCAAGGTTGATCAGCTTGCCATCGGGGCAGTTATCATGGTCCAGCGGCACCGGCGGCACCGC
>WFQA01000005.1 GCA_015487255.1 Paracoccaceae bacterium
AACAACTGATGGCCAAACCCGAAAACCCCGCCGATCCGTTTAAAAAAGCCCTTGCCGAGGCCACCAAAACCCTGGCCAACAGCCGCGGGCTGAATGTCACCTACACGGTTGATCCGGCGGGCATGTCGGGCGACACCATGCGCCTGCCGCAAGTGACCCGCCGCATGACCACGCAAGAGATTTTGCTGGCGCGCGGCACTGCGGATGCCATGGCGATGAAGCTGCGCTTTCACAGCCCCGCCACCCATGGCAAATACGCGCCGCAGGGCGAGGTCGCCTCCGCTCTGTTTGAGGCGCTGGAAACCGCCCGCTGCGAGGCCCTTGGCGCCCGCGCCCTGCCAGGCACCGCCAAAAACATCGGTGCCAAGATCGAATCAGAGGCCCTGGCGCAAGGCTTCGAGAAAGCCACCGAGGCCAATCAGGCCCCGCTCGCGGCCACCGCCGGTTATCTGCTGCGCGAGCTGGCCACCGGCAAAGCCCTGCCCAAAGCGGCGCAAAACGCCCTTGATCTGCGCCGTGATACGCTCGAGGGCCAAGCCGGGGATACCCTGAGCGAAATCCTCCAAACCCTTGATGACCAAGCCGGTTTCGCCCGCCTCGCCCGGCAGGTGATCGCCGACCTTGGCTATGGTGACCAGCTTGGCGATGACCCCGACCAGGAGGACGAAAACCAAGACGACGAAGCCGAGGAGGATGGCGAAAACCAACAAGACGAGGCGGGCAGCGAGGATGACAACCAGGATCAGGAGCAGCCCCCCCCCGAAGAGCAGGATGACGAGCAACAGCTGCAATCCGAGATCGCCGCGCAGGATGACCCCAACGCCCAAATGGCGGACGAGACCGACATCGAGGATGGCGACCCGCCCGAGGAGCCACCCGCCCCGCCGCCGCATTCGGAGGCCGACCCGCTCTACCGTGCCTATTGCACCGAATTTGACGAAGAGATCCGCGCCGAGGATCTGGCCGAACCTGCCGAGCTGGAGCGCCTGCGCGCCTATCTCGACCAACAACTCGCCCCGTTCAAATCCGCCGTGGGCCGGCTGGCCAACCGGTTGCAGCGCCGCCTGCAGGCCCAGCAGAACCGCACATGGAATTTTGACCTAGAAGAAGGCATTCTCGATGCCGCCCGCCTTGCCCGTGTGGTCGCCAACCCAACCACGCCGCTCAGCTTCAAACAAGAGAGCGAAATCGAGTTCAAGGATACGGTTGTCACCCTGCTGATCGACAATTCCGGCTCGATGCGCGGCCGCCCGATCTCCATCGCCGCCATCTGCGCTGATGTGCTGGCCCGCACGCTGGAGCGCTGTCAGGTCAAGGTCGAAATTCTCGGCTTCACCACCCGCGCCTGGAAGGGCGGACAAAGCCGCGAGGCCTGGCTGAAAGCCGAGCGCCCCGCCCTGCCCGGCCGGTTGAACGACCTGCGCCATATCATCTACAAGGGTGCCGATGCCCCGTGGCGGCGCAGCCACACCGACCTTGGCCTGATGATGAAAGAAGGGCTGCTGAAGGAAAATATCGACGGCGAGGCGCTGGAATGGGCTTACCGCCGGATGCTGAAGCGCCCCGAGGCGCGGCGCATTTTGATGGTAATTTCCGATGGCGCGCCGGTGGATGATTCCACCCTTTCCGTCAACCCCGCCTCCTATTTGGAAAAGCACCTGCGCGATGTGATCGACATGGTCGAGGCCCGCAAGATGGTGGAGCTGATCGCCATTGGCATCGGCCATGACGTGACCCGCTATTACAGCCGCGCGGTAACCATAACCGATGTCGAGCAACTGGCCGGCGCGATGACCGAACAACTGGCCAACCTGTTTGAGCAAGACGCCCGCAAACGCGAGCGGTTACAAAAACAGGCCTAGAGCGTTACTTTCCCGCCTCGGGCAACGGCGCCATCGCTTTGCCCGCCTGCACGCTGGCGGCCATAAGCATCGCCAAAACCGGCACCAGCAAAAAGCTGGCCAGGTTTTGCAGCTCCCAGCCCCGGGGCAGGATCGGCAGCCAGAACGTGATCACAATGTTAACACAGGCAAACCCGGCCAACCTGCCTGAAATTCCCGACAGCACCATAAAGGCGGGAATGACAAAAATAAGCCGGTAAGACCAGTTGTTGAACACCAGAAAAGTAACAATGAACACCGCCGCAGAGCCGGTAAGCAACAGCAAATCACGATCCGGTAAATGCTGAAGCTTTTGCTTGCAACCCGTAAGGTTTTGCGGGCGGAGAGCATAAAACATCGCTGTAATAACGGCGAGCAAATAAAGCACGATCACCACACTCGCCCCGTTCGATTGCCAGCAGGGTGATCGGGCTGAAGGCAAAGATCGCAAAGGAAGCCGGGTTGAATTTAAGCGCCAAAATCATGATGGTGAACAGCAGCAGCAGCGCATTCACCTGCCAGAACTTTATGAAAAATGCTTCCGTATCATCCCCCCAGAACCGGTAAATCTTCACCCAGATTGACGGGTAATTATAAGCCGGAACCGATACATCAGGGTAAATGGCCCGCAGGGTCGGCGCATTTTCATAACATTGCGCAAAACCCGCCGCGCTTTCGCTGGCCTTTTCACAATAAGCTGAAAGCTGGATATTGCGCGCATCCCCGCCGGGAAATGCCTTGGCAGGCACAGAAAAGAGCTGGTATTTCTCCTGCCAGTTTTCAACATCCGAAAACCAAACATTTTGGCAAAGGCAATGGCCAGAACAAACACAAAAAGATGGGCAAGGCCGAATTCGCTTTTCATGTTGTCCGGTCCACCGCGTTGCTTGCTTGAAATTCCTGTAACAATCAGGCTTTTTTACGGCGCATAAACACCGCCAGCAACACAAAAAGCACCCCCAGCCCGACAAGCACCGGCGCCAGCGGCCAAAGCAGCACCGGTCCAACCGCGTTTTCCCAGATCACCGGGCTGAGATAGCGCTCGATGCCGGGCTGCAACCCAAGCAGGCTATCCCGATCAAAGTCAAACCACACCTGCCCGATGGGCTGGAACTCAAACGGTGCTTCGTTGAACCGCGCCAACTGCCAGTCAAAATAGCCCCGCGTCAGGGCCAGAACAAAAAATAATACCGCCAATATGCGTGCCATCCGGCACCTCCTGCGTTTTTACATTGCAATTTTCGCGCCTTGCGGCACTCTAACCCAGAGCCGACACCGGCGCAAATAACGCCACCTGACCCCCTCGTGAGGAATGTTTCAATGTTTCAAAGCTTCACCCCCCCCGGCAGTGTTGATACCGGCGCAACAAGGCTAAAGGCCCTGCGCACAGCGCTCAAGGCGGCGGGGCTGCAA
>WFQA01000006.1 GCA_015487255.1 Paracoccaceae bacterium
AGCGCAGCGAGGCCACGGCGCCGCCAGCCATTTTTGCCACTTGTTGCAAAAATGCCGCCGAAGGCGGGGGGCTACGCTAACCCCCAAGAACAATCGCAAGAAATGCCGCACCAAACCGTTCGGCTTTTTGCTCGCCCATGCCGGAAATCTGCGCCAGTGCCGCCATGTTTTGCGGCTTTTGCGCAGCGATTTTGGCCAGCGTGGTGTTGGTGCAAAACAGATAGGTACCCATGCCGTTTTCACCCCGCACCAGTTCCAGCTGGGCTTTTTGCAACTGGTCAAAAAGCGGCCCGGCATCGCGCCCGGCCAGCTTGCGCCTTGCAGGGTGCACCTCGGGTGTGGGAGCTTGGGTGATCACCTCCAGAAAGAGCGCGCCGTAGCGCTTCAGCTTCATCCGGCCCACGCCGCTGATTTTGGCGAATTCATCGAGGTTTTGCGGTTGCTGCCGCGCCATTTCCGAAAGTGCTTTATCGGCAAATACCACATAGGGCGGCACCCGGGCCTCGGTGGCGATTTTGCTGCGCAGGGCGCGCAAGGCCGAAAAAAGCGCCTCGTTTTCCTCGGGCACCAATGCCGCCGGGCGATGGGCCGGGCCAGCCTTGGTGGCCTTGCTGATCGTATCCCGGCGCAGCTCGATACTGGCCTCGCCGCGCAAAATCGCCCTTGCGTTTTCCATCATCCGCAGGGCGCCAAAGCGCTCCATATCCGGGCGCACCAGATCACGCCCCATCATTTGCCGGAAAATCGCCTGCCATGCGGCTTTGGGATACTCCCTGCCCGCACCAAAGGTCGGCAGGTTGTGGTGCCCGCGCTGGCTGACCCTGGCGGTTTTGCTGCCCAGCAATATATCTATCAGATGCCCCGTGCCAAAGCGCTCTTCGGTGCGCAGCATGGCCGAAAGCGCCTTGCGCACCGCTGTAGTGCCGTCAAACAGCTCGGGCGGGGCCTCGCACAGGTCGCAATTCCCGCATGGCGCGGCCAGCACTTCGCCAAAATAGCCAAGCAGCACCTGCCGGCGGCATTTCAGCGCTTCGGCAAGGCCGAGCAGGGCGTTCAGCCTTGCGTGGTCGGCCTCTTTGCGCGCCACCGGGGCCATGCCTTCATCGATCTGGGCGCGGCGCAGGCGGATATCATCCGCCCCGTAAAGCACAATGGTATCAGCCGGTGCGCCATCACGGCCCGCCCGCCCGACCTCCTGATAATAGGCCTCAACCGATTTGGGCAGGTCGGCATGCATCACAAAACGGATATCGGGCTTGTCCACCCCCATGCCAAAAGCAACCGTGGCGCACATCACCAGCCCGTCAGCGGTTTTGAAGCGGGCTTCGGCGGCGCGGCGTGCGTCTGGCTCCATGCCCGCATGATAGGCCTGCGCCAGGTGGCCTCCGGCAGTCAGCGCCGTGGCCAGTTGCTCGGTTTTGTTGCGCGAGGCGCAATAGATAATACCGGGCTGGCCCTTGCGCGCCGCCACAAAAGCCAGCACCTGCTCACGCGGTTTGTTCTTTGGCTCAAAGGCGAGGTTCAGGTTTGGCCGGTCAAACCCGCCGATGAAAACCCGTGGTTCGGCTGTGAAAAGTTTTGAAATGATCTCGCTGCGGGTGTCAGCATCGGCCGTGGCGGTGAGGGCGATGGTCTGCACCCCGCCAAGCTGCTGGCGCAGCGCGCCGATTTTCAGGTAATCCGGCCTGAAATCATGGCCCCATTGCGAAACACAATGCGCCTCGTCCACCGCCAAAAGCTGCACATTTATCCGCTGGAGCAGGCTCAGGCTGCCCATATTGGCCAGCCGCTCGGGGGCCATGTAAAGCAGCTTCAAACTGCCATTATCAATATGCTGAAAGATCTCCTCGGTCTCTTCCTCGGTGTTGAGCGAGGTCAGCGCCCCCGCTGCCACCCCCGCCTGTTGCAGGCTGGCCACCTGATCCCGCATCAGGGCGATCAGCGGAGAAACCACCACCGTGACCCCTTCGCGCATCAGTGCAGGTAGTTGAAAACAAAGCGATTTACCCGCCCCGGTGGGCAGGATGGCCAGCACGTCGCTGCCTGCCTCTACCGCTTCCACAATCTCCTGCTGCCCGGGGCGAAACCCCGAGAAGCCAAATACGCTATCAAGAATATGGGTGGGGCTTTCCACCGGTCAGCTGTCGTCTTCTTCCTTGGCGACGTCGGCGATTTCCTCAAGGTTGACCGTGTCGTCATCATCGTCATCGAGCAGGTCGTCATCCGGGGTGGCAACATCGTCATCACTGTCGTCAAGCACCACGTCCGCCTCATCCACCACCGGATCTTTGGCCTTGGTTTCCTTGCTGGCGGCCACCCGGCTTTTGCCGGTGTCGAGCAGGCTTTCAACGCTGAACTCGGCCCCGCAGGCAGGGCAGGTCATCGGATCATTTTGCAGGTCATAGAACCGCACCGCGCATTTGGGGCAGGCGCGCTTTACACCCCATTCTTCTTTGGGCATGAGAGTCCCCCGGTCAAAAATTGCAATTAACCGCCAAGTGGCACAAGCAGCGGGGCTTTGTCAAAGGCTTTGCGCCGATTTGGCCATGCTGCAAGTGCGAAATGCGCTTGATGCAATGCAAAATCGGCGTTAGCCTGCTCCAAAGGGGAAAATAATGCTTTATCACGCCTATGAAATGACCCATGTCGCACTGGCCCCGATGCGCCAGATGGCGCGTTTTGGCCGCGAGGCGCTGCAAAGCCCGGCCAACCCGCTGGCTGAAAGTTACGGCGCGCGGGTTTCTGCGGCCGGGCTGGATATGTTTATCAAAGCCACCCAGCGTTATGCCAAGCCGGAATTCGGGCTGGAAAGCACTCTGGTTGACGGGGTTGAGGTGCCGGTATCGGAAGAGGTGGCGCTGAGCCTGCCCTTTTGTGACCTGCTGCATTTCAAGCGCGAAACCACTGTGAAGCAGCAAAAACTGCTGATCATCGCGCCACTATCGGGGCATTATGCCACGCTGCTGCGCGGCACGGTCAAACAAATGCTGCCGGATTTTGATATTTACATCACCGACTGGGTGGATGGCCGCGATGTGCCGCTCAGCATGGGTGGTTTTGACCTTGATGATTATACCGATTATTTGATTCAATTTTGCCAGAAGCTCGGCGAGGATGGCGCGCGCCCGGCAGTGCTGGCCGTATGCCAGCCCGGTGTGCCGATGCTGGTGGCGGCGGCGTTGATGGCGGCTGACGGGGCAAAACACCGCCCCGCCTCGCTCACCCTGATGGGCTCGCCGATTGATACCACCATAAACCCCAAAACACCCAATGAACTGGCCACCTCAAAGCCGCTGAGCTGGTTTGAGCATAATGTGATCAAGCGGGTGCCATGGCCCAATGCCGGGTTCATGCGGCGGGTTTATCCGGGGTTTTTGCAGCTTTCCGGCTTTATGTCGATGAACCTTGACCGGCATGTGGATGCCCATACCGAGCATTTCCACAATCTGGTGAAAGGCGACGGGGACAGCGCGGAGGCGCACCGGCGGTTTTATGATGAATATATGGCGGTGATGGATCTTACAGCGGAATATTACCTGCAAACCATCGAGCGGGTGTTTCAAAAGCACCTGCTGGCCGAGGGGCGCTATAATTACCGCGACCGGCTGGTTGATCCGGCCAAAATCACCGATATCGCGCTGATGACGGTAGAGGGCGAGAATGACGACATCACCGGGCTTGGCCAGACCGAAGCAGCGCATGGGCTGGTGAGCCTGCCCAAAGCGATGCGTGCCCATTATGTGCAAAAGGATGTTGGCCATTACGGGGTGTTCAACGGCTCACGCTGGCGCGGGCAGATCGCGCCCAGGGTAAAGGCGTTTATCACTGCGCACCAAGGTGGTTGAGAAGTTGGAAATAGGCGATCCGCCGATATTGGTGGAGCTGCGCCGCCATGTGCGCGCCAAGCGCATGACCCTGCGGGTGAGCGCGGTGGATGGCGCGGCCCGGCTGACCCTGCCCAAGCGCAGCAGCCTGCGCAGTGCCCGACAGTTTTTGCAGGATCAGGAGGAGTGGCTGCGCGGCCACATGGGAAAAACCCCCGCGCGGCAGGTGATTCGCCCGGGGCTGCAGATATCGCTGGAGGGGGAGCCGTTTTTGCTGGCCAGCCACGGCGCGGCGCGGGTGGTGCTGGCACCGGGAAAGATATTTCTGCCCAAGGCCCGCCCGGCGGGCAAGGCACTGGAGGGGTTTATCAAGGCCCGCGCGCGAGTTGTGATCACAAACCTGGTTGAGGCGGACGCCACCGCGCTGGGCAGGCGCTTTGGCAAGATCAGCCTGCGAGACCCGCGCTCGCGCTGGGGCTCGTGCAATTCCGATGGTAACCTGATGTTTTCATGGCGGCTTTTGCTGGCACCCAAGCAGGTTCTGCGCTATGTGGTAGCCCATGAAGTGGCGCATTTGAGCGAGATGAACCACGCCCCGGCATTTTGGGCCGAAGTGGCGCGGTTGATGCCCGAATACGAGGCCCCGCGGCGCTGGCTGAAGGCAAATGGCGGGCAGTTGCACAGGTTTGACTTCAAAACCCCTTGACCGACGGGCGATTTGTGATCACAAATAACCATGGTCGCAAAAAAAGAAAACATGCCTGATAATCTGCCCGCCCATGAGCGGGTGTATCGCCGCCTGCGTGGTGAAATCATGAACGGCTCGATGCAACCGGGCAAGGCGCTGACCCTGCGCGGGGTGGCGGCTGATTTTGGTTATTCCATCACCCCGGTGCGCGAGGCGGTGCGGCGGCTTTGCGCCGAGGGCGCGCTGAGCCTTTCCCCTTCGGGGCGGGTTTCGACCCCGGAACTGAACAATGACCGGATCGAAGAACTGGCCGCCCTGCGCGCCCTGCTAGAGCCGGAGCTGGCCAGCCGGGCGCTGCCCCGCGCCCATACGGTGCTGATCGACCGGATGGAGGCGTTGAATGACGGCATCGACCAGATGATCATTGGCAATGATGCGGCGGGCTATGTGCGGCTCAACCTCGAATTCCACCGCAGCTTATACCTGCGCGCCCAGGCCCCGGCGATGCTGGCGATGGTGGAGACGGTCTGGCTGCAATCCGGCCCGACCATGCGGGAGCTATATGGTAAAAAACAACGGCAATCCGCCTCAATCAACCACCGTAAAATTCTGGCCGCCCTGCGCGCGGGAGACGAACCAAGCCTGCGATTGGCGGTGCGGCAAGATGTTTTGAATGGATTGCGCATGCTGGTTTGAAGCACCGGTCGTGCCGCAGGCAGGACCCGCGCCGACGAGGTGCCCTGAACAAAGGAAGGCGCAGCCGACGACTTCAGGTCGCCGAGGAGGCGCGCGCCGCGGCGCTGCAGTAAAATATCCCGATATTGCACCAAGCGGCACCGGTGGCATTTTTGAAGCAAGCTTAAAAAATGGGAATCGCGACGCCTCTGCCGAGCTTCGCTCGGCGGTCTGCTTGATTAGCCACGCACCAAGGCGGCAAAACGGTTATAAATGGGTTCGGCCGCGGCGATGATTTCACCGCTTTCCAGCGGGTTGTCATCCGCCGTAATGCCATCGACCAGCCCGCCTGCCTCTTTCACCAAAAGCAACCCGGCGGCGATGTCCCACGGGTTTAGCTTGCGCTCCCAAAAGCCATCATAGCGACCAGCGGCCACATAGGCGAGATCAAGCGCGGCAGCACCCCAGCGGCGCACACCGGCGCATACCGGCAGGATACGGCCAAGGTCGGCAATGGTTTCGGGCAGGTCTGCACGGCCACCAAAGGGCAGGCCGGTGGCAAAAACCGTCTCGATCATTTGCGTGCGCCCCGATACCCGCAGACGGCGGTCATTCATCCATGCGCCGGCACCCTTTTCAGCCGAGAAAAGCTCCTCTTTGACCGGGTCATAGATCACCGCGCTCACCACTTCGCCCTTGAATTCCAGCGCGATCGAAATCGCCCAATGGGGCAGGCCGTGCAGGAAGTTGGTGGTGCCGTCAAGCGGGTCCACGATCCAGCGGCGGGTTGGGTCTTTGCCCTTCACTTCGGGGAACTCCTCCCCGAGAAAGCCATAATTGGGGCGGGTTTCCATCAGAATTTCGCGGATGGTTTCCTCAGCCATTTTATCCGCCTTGGAGACAAAATCCCCCGGACCCTTGGCGGAGACCTGAAGGTTTTCGACCTCGTTGAAATCACGGATCAGCTTGCGCCCGGCAATGCGGGCGGCTTTGATCATCAGGTTGAGATTGGCGGAGGCTTGCGACATGGAATTCACCTAAATTGAGTAAGCGCCCCCTATAGGCGGTTTTTATACAAAGGCCAAGGGGGGGCAGGATCAGGCGCGCTCGGCGTATTCCATGGTTTCGGTATTGACCACGATCTTTTCATCCTGCCCGACAAAAGGCGGGATCATCACCCGCACGCCGTTATCAAGCAGCGCCGGTTTGAAACTGTTGGCGGCGGTCTGGCCTTTTACCGCCGGTTCGGTTTCAACCACGGTGCAGGTCACCTTTTGCGGCAGGGCCGCACTCAGCGCCTCCTCTTCGTGAAACTCGATCTGGATGGTCATGCCGTCTTGCAAAAACGGGCGGCGCTCGCCCAGAATATCGGCTGGCAACTCGATCTGCTCATAGGTTTCGGTATCCATAAACACCAGCATGCCGTCATTTTCATAAAGGAACTGCTGGGCTTTTTGATCCAGCCGCACCTTTTCCACCTTGTCATTCGAGCGAAAGCGCTCGTTGAGCTTGGAGCCTGTGCGCAGGTTTTTCATCTCCACCTGAGCAAAAGCCCCACCCTTGCCGGGCTTTACATGGCCAACCTTTACCGCCACCCAAAGCCCGTTTTCGTGCTCCAGAATATTACCGGGCTTGATTTCGTTTCCGTTGATTTTAGGCATAATGGCTCTCGGCTGGCTAATAATTCCCGCCTTCTATAGCCAATGCGGGCACAGCGCACAACTCCCCATTCTTTTCAACAGGTTCCTGAGGCCAAGGCGTTTTGCGTTTGATTTGAATCGGTTTTACCATTGAGCGCGATTGTTTCACAATCACTGCCTCAGTTGTAAAACCGATCGGTGGTTCAGATAAAACGCAAACCGCTTTAAAGGCAGCGACTGGCGCGGTCGCCGGTTTTGTCGAGCAGCAACTCTCTGACATTGGCTTCGATAACGCCTGTGCTGACATTGCCATAGAGCTTCTGCCGGCCTTCATTGAGCAGATAGGTCGGGCTGCCCTCAACTCCCTTTTTCTGGGCGGTTTCATAGTCTCCGGCAAGCAGGGCGATGGCCTCGCCGCTTTCTATGGCGGCTTGCAGGTCGCTGAAATCCACCCCGATTTCTGCCGCGATTTCCCGCTGCACCGCCCACTGGCCGATATTGCGCGCCTGCTCAAAAAAGGCCTGCCGCAAGCTGACGGCGGCCTTTACCGGAAGCTGCGCCATAAACGGGGTGTTTTGCCGGGTTTCGCCATTTTTGCGGGCGACAATCTCCACCGCTTTCACAAACAGATGCGGGCTGGCCGAAGAGCGCGGGCGGGTCTTGTGCCAGATATCTGGATGCACCTCCATCCCTTCAAACTGCGCCGCCACCTCCTGCACATGGCGGCCATAGCCCTCAAAGCCGCCCCGGTCTTTCCAGTTGGTTTCGATCTTGCTCCAGGTATCGGGAAACACCGAGCAAAATTGCTGGTGAATTTCCACCTTGTCACCAAAATCCTCGACAAAACGGTTCAGCCGGTGCTGGCCGACATAGGCCCATACACAAAGAATATCTGAAAAATGGTTGATCTGGATCGGTTGCATGGCCGGGCCTTTGTTATGGGTGGGTCTGCAAAGTAGATACAGCCAATTGATGGAAGTTCAAGCACGCTGCGGGGATTTGGCCAAAATCGCTTGATCCGGGGGCGGAATGGGGGTCTAGTTGTTACAGCAGCAAGAGATCAGATGAAATATTCGGTTTTGGAAATACTCAGGCAGGGGCTGACCGGCAATAAGGGCTGGCAGCCGCTCTGGCGCAATCCCGGGCCTAAACCGGCCTATGATGTGGTGATCATCGGCGGTGGTGGCCACGGGCTGGCCACGGCCTATTATCTGGCCAAAACCCACGGTATCCACAATATCGCGGTGCTGGAAAAGGGCTATATCGGCGGCGGCAATGTCGGGCGCAACACCACGATTGTGCGGGCGGATTACGGGCAAAAGGGCAATTCGGCGTTTTACTCCCATTCCCTGAAACTGTGGCAAGGCCTGTCGGCCGAGCTGAATTACAACGTGATGTTCTCGCCGCGCGGCTTGCTGGAGCTGTGCCACTCCGATGGCCAGTTGGAGGCCTATAACCGCCGCGCCAATATGATTGCCGCGCAAGGCGATCAGGTGGAGATGCTGGACCGCGCCGGGGTGCGGGCCTATGCGCCCTATCTGGGCTTTGAGAGCGCGCGCTTTCCGATCCGGGGCGGTTTGCTGCAACGCACGGCGGGCACGGCGCGCCATGATGCGGTGGCCTGGGGCTATGCGCGGGCGGCGGATAGGCTCGGGGTGGATATTTTGCAAAAATGCGAGGTGACGGGCATTGATATTGCTAATGGCAAGCTGCAGGGGGTGCAAACCTCGCGCGGGGTTATCAGGGCCAAAAAACTGGCGATCTGCGTGGCCGGGCGCTCCAGCCAGGTGGCGGGCATGGCCGGGATGCGCCTGCCGATTGAAAGCCATGTTTTGCAGGCCTTCGTTACCGAGGGTTTGAAGCCGTTCATCAATACGGTGATCAATTTTGGCGTTGGCCATTTTTATATCAGCCAGTCCGATAAAGGCGGGCTGGTGTTTGGCGGTGATCTGGATGGCTATAATTCCTACGCCCAGCGCGGCAGCCTTTCGCAGGTCGAGCATGTGGCCGAGGCGGGTATGAGTATGATTCCGGCGCTGGGCAAGGCACGGCTGCTGCGCAGTTGGGGCGGGATTATGGATATGAGCATGGACGGCGCGCCGATCATCGACAAAACCCATATAAAGGGGCTCTATTTCAACGGCGGCTGGTGTTATGGCGGGTTCAAGGCGATCCCGGCTTCGGGCAGCGCCTATGCCCGGCTTATCGCCACCGGCAGCCTGCCGGATTATGCCGCCGCTTACCGGCTGAGCCGGTTTGAGAGCGGGCATCTGATCAACGAAGAGGGCACCGGCGCGCAGCCGGGGTTGCATTGAGATGAGGATTACCTGCCCCCATTGCGGCGCGCGTGACAGCCGCGAGTTCAGCTACCTTGGCGATGCTAAAATGGCCGCCGGCAAAGGCGATTTTGCCAGCGTTTACCTGCGCGATAACCCAGCCGGTGCGCATAGCGAGCTTTGGCAGCATGTCATGGGCTGCCGGGCCTGGCTGGAAGTGGAGCGCAATACCTCCACCCATGAAGTGCTCTCCATCAGGGAGGCGGGCAAATGAGCCGTTTGCCAAATGGCGGGTTGATCGACCGCACCCGCACCATCCCTTTCAGCTTTGACGGCCAGAGTCACATTGCCCACCCCGGTGATACGGTCGCCTCGGCGCTTTTGGCGGATGGGGTGCGGCTGATGGGGCGCAGCTTCAAATATCACCGCCCGCGCGGGGTGCTCACGGCTGGCTCGGAGGAGCCAAACGCCTTGATCGAGGTTGGGCAGGGGGCGCATAAACTGCCCAACACCCGCGCCACGGTGCAGGAGGTTTTTGCCGGGCTGCAGGCGCAAAGCCAGAACCGCTGGCCAAGCCTGCGCTTTGATCTGCGCGCGGGGCTGGATGTGCTGCACCCGTTCCTCGGGGCCGGGTTTTATTATAAAACCTTCCTCTGGCCGCGCAGCTTTTGGCACCGGTTTTGGGAGCCATTGATCCGCCGCGCCGCTGGGCTGGGGCGGATCAGCGCCCTGCCGGACCCGGCCAGCTATGACAAAGCATGGAAACATTGTGACCTGCTGGTGATCGGCGCTGGCCCGGCGGGGCTGATGGCCGCGCTCACCGCCGGGCGGGCAGGCGCGCGGGTGGTGCTGGCGGACGAGGATTTTATGCTCGGCGGGCGGCTCAATGGCGAGGCGCTGGACGTGGGCGGCATGGCCGGTGCCGATTGGGCGCGGCAAGTGGTGGATGAGCTGCAGAGCCTGCCCAATGTGAGCGTTATGCCACGCACCACCATAACCGGCGCTTATGATGGTGGCACCTATGGCGCGCTGGAGCGGGTGGCCGACCACCTGCCCGATACCAGCCCCGCCCCACGACAGATATTCTGGCGGATCGTCGCCAGATACGCCATTTTGGCGGGGGGCGCCCATGAACGCCCGATTGCCTTCCCAAATAATGACCGCCCCGGCATTATGCTGGCCAGCGCGCTGCGCAGCTATCTGCACCGCTTTGCCGTGCTGCCCGCCCGCCGCTGGGTGGTGTTTGCCAATAACGGTGAGGGTGTGCGCACAGCTCATGACCTGCTCAAAGCCGGAGCGGAGGTGACGCTGGTTGACACCCGCAAAGAGGCCCCGCCCGAGACCACCTGCCGCCACCTGCCCGGGGCCGAGGTGGTGAATACCCGCGGCAGGCAAGGGCTGAAGGCGGTAGAACTGCGGCTGGCAAATGGTGATACCGAGTGGGTCGAGGCCGGGGGGCTGGCCATGGCGGGCGGCTGGAACCCAGGCGTGCATATAAGCTGCCATATGGGTGCGCGGCCCGTCTGGCGCGAGGATATATCGGCCTTTGTGCCGGTTGAAAATGCCGTGCCGGGGTTGGAGGCCGTGGGGGCGGCCAATGGAGATTTTTCGACCCACGCAGCGCTGAAGGCCGGGGCGGAAGTGGCGGCGGAGGCATTGGGGGTAAAACCCGTTGATCTGCCCAAAGCCGAAGATGCTCCCATTGAGATCACGCCTTTCTGGCAGGTCAAAGCCAAGGGCCGCGCCTGGCTGGATTTTCAGAATGATGTGACGGTGAAGGACGTGGAACTGGCGCATCGCGAAAACATGCAATCGGTTGAGCATATGAAGCGCTACACCACATTGGGCATGGCCACCGATCAGGGCAAGACCGCCAATACCGGCGCAATGGCGGTAATGGCGGGGCTGACCGGGCAGGGCATGGCCGCCACCGGCACCACCATGTTTCGCCCGCCCTTCAGCCCGGTGCAGATCGGCGCTTTGGCCGGGCGGCAGCAGGGGGCAAATTTCAAGCCCGAGCGGTTGATGCCCGGAGATGGGTTTGCCCGCGCCCATAATGCCAACTGGCTGGAAATGGGGCTGTGGCAGCGGCCATCATTATTCAGGGCCGAGGGTGAGCGCACATGGCGGCAAAGCTGTGATCGTGAGGTGAAAATGGTGCGCGAGGCGGTGGGCATTACCGAGGTTTCTACCCTTGGCAAGATCGAGCTGCTGGGTCAGGATGCGGCCCGCTTTCTTGACCGGATATTCCTGACCCCGATGAAAAAGCTGAAGCCGGGGCATATCCGCTACGGGGTCATGCTGCGGACCGACGGGTTTATCATGGATGACGCCACGGTGGCACGGCTGGCCGAAGATCACTTCGTCATGCATCCAACCACCGGGGCCAGTGCTGATGTGCTCAGCCATCTTGAATTCTGCGCGCAGCTGCGCTGGCCGGAGCTTGACGTGCAGATCGTGGATGCCAGCGAACAATGGGCGCAGGTGGCGGTGCATGGGCCAAAAGCAGCCGAGATTTTGCGCGGCCCGGGCTTTATGCGCTTTGCCAATATGGAGATCGCAGGGGTGATGGCGCGGGTTTACGGGGTTTCCTACTCTGGCGAGCCGGGTTGCGAAATCGCGGTGCCGGCGCGCTATGGCGCGGCGCTGCTTGGCTGGCTGCTGGAGCAGGCCAAAGCGCTGGGGGGCGGGCTATATGGCATCGAGGCGCTGAATGTGTTGCGGGTGGAAAAAGGCTATATCACCCATGCGGAGATCGACGGGCGGGTCAGCCACCACGATCTTGGCCTGCCAACCCCGGAGAAAGATTTTATCGGGCGGCAGATGGCGGCACGAAAGGGCCTGCGCGGCCCCGAGCTGGTGGGGCTGAAACCCGTGGGCAGTGCCAAAGCGCTGATCGGCGGGGCGCTGCTGGTGGAGGGGGAATTCAGCGCGGATAACGTGCAGGGGCATATCACCTCGGCGGTATTTTCGCCCACCCTTGGCCATATGATCGCATTGGGCCTGTTGCAAAACGGCCGGGCGCGGCATGGGGAGCGAGTGCGGATGGTGGATGCGATGAGCGGGATCTCGGCGGTTTGCGAGATCACCCCGCCGGTATTTATCGATCCGAAGGGGGAGCGGCTGCATGCTTGAGGATAACGGGGTTTTTACCGGCCTGCCTGTGGAACTGGGCGCAATGAAGCTGGAGGAGGTGGCATTGCCTGAGGTGACCCTCATAGCGCCCTTCAAGGGGCAGATGATGCTGGTGGCCGATGCCTTGAAACAGAATATCGGGCTGATCCTGCCGCCGGCGGGGCAATACCGGGCCAGCGCACGGGCCGGGGCCTATTGGCGCAGCCCGGGGCAATGGCTGGTATTTGGCGCGCTGGATACCGGCGCGCTGAAAGGCATGGCGGCGGCGGTTGATATGTCCGATGCGTTTGGCCGGTTGCGGCTGACCGGCGGGCGTGAGGCATTGGCGCGGCTGGTGGAGGTTGATCTGGAGGCCATGCCGCCCGGGCAAGTGGCGCATACGGCGCTGGTGGATATTGGGATAAGCGTGATTGCGACCGGGGATGGTTTTGAGCTGATGCTGCCGCGCAGCTATGCCGCAAGCGCTGTCAGGCGGATTGAAACGGCGATGCGCGGGGTGGTTGCGCGCCGGCTGGTGGAGTGAATTCCGGCGGTGGCTTTGCCGGCTCGATCACAGATCAAAGCTGGCAAAAACCGGGGCGTGGTCCGAGGGGCGCGCCCAGCCGCGCGCCGGGCGCAGGATGCGGCTGGAATGGGCGGATGCGGCGATATCCTGCGTTGCCCAGATATGATCGAGCCGGCGGCCCTTATCAGCCGCATCCCAATCTCTGGCGCGATAAGACCACCAGCTATAAAGCTTGCCTTCGGGGATATCCTTGCGGGTGACATCCACCCAGTTACCTGATTTCATTACATTTTCAAGGTGCTCCACCTCGATCGGCGTATGCGAGACGATTTTCAAAAGCTGTTTGTGCGACCAGACATCATCCTCCAGTGGCGCGATATTGAGATCCCCGACCAGCAGCGAATTTTGTGGCGGTTCCTCGCTGAACCACGCTTTCATCTCGGTCAGGAAATCCAGCTTATGGCCGAATTTTTCGTTGATCTCGCGGTCGGGCTTGTCGCCACCGGCGGGCACATAGAAATTATGGATGGTCAGGCCGTTATCGAGCCGCCCAGCCACATGGCGGGCATCACCCCGCAGGCAAAAATCCCGGTGGCCCGCATCCTGCATCGGCAATCTGGAAAGGATCGCCACGCCGTTATACCCCTTTTGCCCGCGCCCGATCAGCCTGTAGCCCAGCGCTTCAAAACCCTTGACCGGCATCAGCTCCAACAGCGATTTGCACTCTTGCAGGCACAGGATATCGGGGGCCTCCTCGCGCAGCAGTTTCAGCACGATCTCCTCGCGCAACCGGATGGAGTTGATATTCCATGTGCAAATGGTGATGGGCATGCTAGTCTCCGCGTTTATGAATGATGAACATAGCCCTGAAAAACCCAAACCACCAGAGCCGGGGTTGTGGAAAAACCGCAATTATCGTTTGGTTTTTGGTGCCACCTCGGTGAGCAATCTTGGTGATGGCATTGCCATGGTTGCCTATCCGTGGCTGGCGACCATGATCTCGCGTGACCCTTTGGATATTGCCTTTGTGGCTTTTGCCTCGCGCCTGCCGTGGTTTTTGGTCTCGCTGCCGGCGGGGGTGATCACTGACCGGGTGTCACACCAAAAGCTGATGGTCGGGGCGGATGTTTTCCGGTTTATCCTCACTCTTGGCGTGGTGGCGATGGTGGTGCTGGGGCCAGAGCTGCCCGGCCCCGAGCCGATGCGTGGCTATATCCTGCTGCTGGCACTGGCGGCTTTTTTGCTGGGCACGGCTGAAGTATTGCGCGATAACACCGCCCAGACCATCCTGCCAAGGCTGGTCGATGACCACCATTTGCCCAAAGCCAACGGGCAAATGTGGAGCGCCGAGCAAATCATTGGCCAGTTTGTTGGCCCGCCTTTGGCCGGTTTTTTGCTCGCCATCGCCCTGCCGCTGCCCTTTATGCTGGATGCCCTCACGTTTTTGCTGGCGGCAATATTGGTCGCGCGGTTGCGCCCCAAGCCTTTTGCTCCGGTTCCGCACCAGCCTGCTTGGGCGGCAATGAAGGAGGGTTTTGGCTGGTTGGTCAAAAACACCCTGCTGCTGCGCCTGGCGCTGATCACCGGCTGGATGAATTTTGCCGCAACCATGTCCCTCACTATTCTGGTGCTGTTTGCGCAAGACCTGCTGGATGTCGGGCCGCTGGGCTATGGTCTGATTATGTCCGCCGGGGCAGTTGGCGGTGGGCTTGGCGGGCTATTTGCCCCGCGTGTTGTGGCCCATATCGGCCAAGGCTGGGGGCTGCGGATCGCGGCGATTTTGATCGGGGTGGAGCTGGTGATCATTGGCGTGGCCCCTCATGCGATTTGGGTTGGGTTTGCCCTGTTTCTGGGAATGTTTGGGAGTATGATATGGAATGTAGTTGCGGTGCCGCTACGCCAGCGCCTGGTGCCGCCAGAGCTGCTCGGGCGGGTCAATTCGGTTTACCGCTTTATTTCATGGGGGGTTATTCCGCCGGGGGCAATTTTGTCAGGGGTGATGGTGAAGTGGATTGACCAGTTTGCCAGCTATGAAACCGCCCTGCGCGCACCGTATTTCATTCTTGGGTTTTTCTATCTGTTTGTCATCGTTTTTATCTTCAAAACCATGTCAAACGCTTCGGTGAAGGCATAAAACCCGCCCTAAAGGGCAGGCTCAAGTTCAGGGAGAAACCGTAGGGTGCGTGGTCCCCACGCACCTGATCCGCAAGGTGGGCCCCCCCCACCATTCACGCCGCCAGCCGGTAGCCGCCGCTCTCGGTCAGCAATATCCGCGCATTGGAAGGGTCCGGCTCGATCTTCTGGCGCAGCCGGTAGATATGGGTTTCCAATGTGTGGGTGGTCACCCCGGCATTATAGCCCCAAACCTCGTGCAGCAGCACATCGCGCGCCACTACGGTATCGGACGCCCGATAAAGAAACTTCAGGATATTGGTCTCTTTCTCGGTCAGGCGGATTTTGCGTTCATCCTCGCATATCAGCATTTTGCCGGCGGGTTTGAAGGTGTATGGGCCAACGGTAAATACCGCATCCTCGCTTTGCTCATGCTGGCGCAGCTGGCTGCGGATGCGCGCCAGCAGCACCGGAAACTTGAACGGCTTGGAAACATAATCATTGGCCCCGGCATCAAGGCCCAGAATCGTATCGCTGTCGGTATCATGGCCGGTAAGCATCAAGATAGGTGATTTCACACCCTGCTTGCGCATCAGCCGGCACAGCTCGCGGCCATCCATATCCGGCAGGCCGACATCCAGGATCACCAGATCATAAAGCGCCTCTTTGGCTTTTGTGAGGCCTTCAGCCCCGGTGCCCGCTTCAAAAACATCAAAATCATCGGTCAGGACGAGCTGGTCGGCCAAGGCCTCGCGCAGGTCTTCGTCATCATCGACCATCAGGATTTTTTTCAGGTTGCCCATGGTATTTCCTCCGTTTATCTGCCTGCTATTTTGGGCTTTTGATGGTGGCGCACAAGGGGGGCGGGGCAAAATCACCGGCTTGTGTGCAAAAGCAAGCAAATGTTTCAATTCTGCCCGTGCGGGGCTATAGATTGGAAGCAAACTGAAACAAGGAATCGCCAATGTCGGCTTTGAGCGCCTCAGAAAGGCTCGCCCGCGCCGCCCATGATCTGCGCCTCGGCCTGCCGGTGGGGGTGCAAATGCAAGGGCAAAGCTGGCTGGTGGCCGCGGTCGAGGCCCTGACCCCCGCCCGCTGGGAGGCGTTGCAAAAGCTTGGCACCCCCGAGATGGCCCTGAGCGCGCGGCGCAGCCAGACCCTGTGCATCCCGGCTTATGACGGTGATCTGGCGCGGGTTGAAGTGCCAAAATCCAGCCCGCTAAGCTGGCTGAAAGCGGTGGCGGACCCGTCGGTTGATCTCGCCACCCCGCTGAAAGGCCCGTTTCAACCGTTGCGGGGCGGGCAGGCAGAGCCGCACCGCCTTGCCATAAAGCTGTGTAAAAAGGCGCATCTTTTGCCAGCCGCGCTGGTGATAAAGGTGGATAAAATCGAGACCGGGCTGTCGGTTTTGTGCGCCGAGGATTTCGCTTTGGCCAGCCCGGTTCGGCTTCATGCGGTCGCCTCCGCCCGTGTGCCGCTTGCGGTTTCAGAACTGGGCCGCGTGCATGTTTTTCGCCCCGATGACGGTTCGGAGGAGCATTACGCCATTGAAATAGGCACACCGGAGCGCCGCGCCCCGGTGCTGGCCCGGCTGCATTCGGCATGCTTCACCGGTGATCTGATCGGCTCGCTCAAATGCGATTGCGGCCCGCAACTGCGCGCCGCCCTGCGCCAGATCGGCGAAGAAGGCACCGGCGTGCTGCTTTATATGAATCAGGAAGGGCGCGGCATCGGGCTGGCCAACAAGATGCGCGCCTACAGCCTGCAGGACGAGGGGTTTGACACGGTCGAGGCCAATCACCGACTGGGCTTTGAGGATGACGAGCGCAATTTCGAACTGGGCGCGCAAATGCTGAAAGCACTGGGTTTTAACGCGGTGCGGTTGATGACCAACAATCCCGCCAAAATTGCCAAAATGCAAAGCTCCGGCGTGGAGGTGGTGGAGCGTGTGCCCCTCAAAGTGGGCGAAAACACTCACAATGTGGAATATCTGTCGGTGAAGGCCAGCAAAAGCGGGCATTTATTGTGAGGCATATACCCTATCCCCGCCGAGCGTAGCGAGGCCATGGCCCAAACGTATGGATGGCTGTTGCGAAGCAACGGCAATCTTTACGGAGGGCACCAAGCTTGTTTGCGTCCGAGCTTGCAGTTCCGACAGTGCCGTCTTTACCCTATTTCAACCGTTTGCGCACCCGCTTGGCCAGCCACCAGACCAAGGCCACTACTGGCAAGGTAAACAGCGCCACCAGCTGATATTTTTCCAACCCCAGCCTTGGTGCCAGCGGGGCAAGCAGATAGCTCAGCAGCGACACCGCATAATAGCTGATCGCCACTACCGAAAGCCCTTCAACGGTTTGCTGCAAGCGCAGCTGCAACCCGGCGCGCTGGTCCATTCGCGCCAATACCAGCTTGTTTTGCCCGGCAGTTTCCACATCCACCCTTGTGCGCAGCAAATTGGCCGCGCGCTCAGTGCGGCCTGAAAGCTCCTGCAGGCGTTTATTGGCTGAAAGGCAGGTGCGCATCGCCGGCTCATAACGGCGCATCATGAATTCCGAGATCATCTGCCGCCCCTCAAAACGCTCCTCACGCAAAAGCGCGATGCGCTGCTCCACCAGCTTGGCATAGGCCTCGGTGGCCCCAAAACGAAAAGCGGTGCGAGAGGCGAGGTTTTCGATCTTGCCCGCCAGGGCAAGCAACACCTCCAGCGTAGCTGAATCGCGGCTTTTGTCTTCGGAAATCTGGTCAAAAATTCCCATCAACTCCGCCTCCAGCCTATCGGTTTCATCCGCCACCATCCGCGCCACCGGAAAGCCGAGCATCGAAGCGTTCATATAGGTTTCCGTCTCCAGCAAGCGCTGGGCAATACGGCCAAGGCGGCGCTGGCTTACGCCTTTATTGGCGATAATGGCAAAGCGTACATGGCCAAATTCATCAATGCGAAAATCAGTGGCAACAACCGCCTCACGATCCACCACATAAGAGATAGTAAGGCTTTCGGATACAAACCATTTTGCTATCCTCTGGCTGAGTGCGGGCATGGATTGCGTGGTGAAATCCGTGGTTTCCATCCGGATCAGCACGGATGAAATCACCACACCGGGGGCCTCGGCGAGCCAATCCTTCGGGAAGAGGTTGAAAGCCTGCCCATCAAACGGGTGTGCCTCCACCCCGTCGGCATAAAGCGTATAGCTGACAAACTCGGAATGCATTTCCCATTTCAAAAAGCTGCGACCAAGCCGGGTGGCGTGGTGGGTGGCATCAGGGGCCGGATGGGCGGCACCAAAGCGGTCCAGCAAGGCAATCAGATGGGCGCGGTCCAGCGACCTGTCCCGCTTGGCCGCCCCGCTGGGTTGCTTGATGGCAAGGTAGGCAGCGCGACAAGGGGCGGTCAGCTCAGGAAAGGGGCGGGCGTGCAACTCGTTATTGAGCGGATAGCGCAACGGGTGATCGGCTATGGGTTTATCGGTCATGGCACTTCCTTGTGGTTTTGGCCTTTGTCCCATCAATCAGAGATTCCCACAAGCCTGTCAAAGCGCATGATTACCACAAATGGTTTTTCACCGTGCCTTGGCACGGTGCGCGCCGACGAGGTGTCCTGAACCAAGGAGGCGAAGCCGACGACTTCAGGCCGCCGAAGGAGGCGCGCGCGGCGGCGCTGCAGTAAAATTCGCTGACTTTCCGGCAAGCTTGCCTTTTCCTCCCGGAGGCTAAAGCCCCCGTCGAAAAAGGCACTTTATCAGCAAAGCTGAACAGTGTCTGGCGACGCCGGTGGCCTCGCTTCGCTCGGCGGCTCTAGCTTCGCCCAAACAAGCGCTCAATATCCGCCAGCTTCAGCTCTACATAGGTTGGTCGCCCGTGGTTGCATTGGCCGGAATGCGGGGTTGCCTCCATCTCGCGCAGCAAAGCGTTCATCTCATCCGCATTCATCCGTCGCCCGGAGCGGATAGAACCATGGCAGGACATCCGGCTCAGCACCGCCTCGATCCTGTCTTTCACCGTTTGGCTCTGGCCAAGATCGGCCAGCTCGTCCGCAATATCGCCGAGCAGTTTGCCAGCGTTTATCTCGCCCAGTATCGCCGGGGTTTCGCGCACGCAGATCGTGCCTTCGCCAAAGGCCTCATAGACCAACCCCAGCCCCTGCATGGCCTCGGATGCCTCTAGCAGTCGGGCACAATCTGCTGCGGGAAGCTCGACGATTTCGGGGATCAGCAGCGCTTGTGATGGTACTCCGTTAGCCCCGGATTGCCATTTGAGCTTTTCATAGACCAACCGCTCATGGGCGGCGTGCTGGTCGATGATCACCATGCCGGTTGTGGTCTGGGCGATGATATAATTTTCGTGCAGTTGTGCCCGTGCCACCCCCAATGGCAGGTCGTTCGGCGGCAGTTCTTGCGGCAGGTCTTCCATCCGACCTGCCTGCCAGCCGCTGCTCTCGGCAAAACCCGTTGCCGGGGTGTTGGCCCGCATCCGGCCCAGGGGCATCTGGTAGAGCATTTCCGGGTGTGGCGCGGGCTGCATTGCGCCCAGCGTGGCCGTGCCAACCGTGGTCGATGCCCGGTGCCCCGCCCCCGCCAGTGCGTGTTTCAGCGCCGATACAATCAGCCCCCGCGCCACCCCCGGCTCTCTAAACCGCACCTCGGCCTTGGCGGGGTGCACATTCACATCCACCAACTCCGGGTCACAATCAATGAACAGCACCGCTGCCGGGTGGCGGTCCCGGCTCAGAAAGTCAGAATAAGCCGCCCGCAATGCCCCGTGCAACTGCTTGTCACGCACCGGGCGACCGTTGACAAAGAAAAACTGCGCCACCGCCGCTCCGCGTGAATAGGTGGGCAGGGCAGCATAGCCGCTCAGCCGCATCCCCTCCCGCTCGGCCCCGATCTCCAGAGCGTTCTCTATAAAGGCTTGCCCCATGATCCGCCGTAACCGCGCCTGAAGCCGGGCCTCCTCCCCTTCGACATCGGCCCGAAACACAATCCGCCCTTCGCCGCCTCCGCTCACATCGCGCAGAATAACCGCCACGTCTGGTGCGGCCATGGCAAGCCGCTTGACCACATCGCCGATTGCTCGCGCCTCGGCCACGGCAGAGCGCAGGAATTTCAGCCGTGCCGGGGTGGCATGGAACAGATCCCGCAATTCAACACTGGTGCCCTGCGGCCCGGCGGCTGGCAGCACCGCCCCAAGCCGGCCACCATCCACCTCGATCCGAAAGGCCGAGCCAGCCCCGACAAAGCGCGAAGTGATTGACAGCCGCCCAACCGCCCCGAGCGAAGGCAGGGCCTCGCCGCGAAAGCCAAAGGAATGGATGTTGAGCAAATCAGAGCCATCAATCTTGGACGTGGCGTGCCGCGACAGGGCTAGCGAAAGCTCTTCTTCGGGGATGCCACAGCCATCATCAACCACCCGAATCAGGGTTTTGCCGCCATCAGCATAAGCTATTTCTATCCGCTTGGCTTGCGCATCCAGCGCATTCTCCACCAGTTCCTTGATGGCGGAGGCCGGACGCTCCACCACCTCGCCCGCCGCAATACGGTTGGCGGCAGCGTCATCCAACTGCCGGATTGGCTGGCGGTTACGCAGGATATGGGGGTTTTGAGCATTCATACCACCATCCATAGCATAGGTCAGGTTGATTCTGAAAGGTGCAACATGATGGTCGTGCTTGCACGACACGCGCCGACGAGGTGGGCTGAACCAAGGAGGCGCAGCCGACGACTTCAGGTCGCCGCAGGAGGCGCGCGCCGCGGCGCTGCAGTAAAAAACCTTGACATCCCGGCAAATTGCCTTTGCCTCTGCGGGGCTGAAGCCCCACTCGGCAAAGGCACCTTCTCAGCAAGCTGAACGGTGTCTGGCGACGCCGGTGGCCTCGCTTCGCTCGGCGGGCGCATAGAACAAACCCTGTGCCTATTTTTCAACTAACCCCATTGGCTGGCCGGCAATTACAAACCGAAGTTTCTCGGGCTGATAAAGCCGTGCCGCCACCCGGTTGATCTCATCCAGGGTTACCGCATTCACCAGATCATTGCGCTCATCCACATAGCTGATCGGCAGCCCGACCACTTGCAGTCCGGTCAGTATTCCGGCGATTTCGGCATTGCCGTCAAAGCGCAGCGGGTAGGCGCCGGTCAGGTAGCGCTGGGCTGTTGCCAGTTCTTCGGCGCTTACCCCAGTCGCTGCCATTTTTGCCCACTCATCGCGCACAATTGCCACCGCCTCGGCCACGCTTTCATTGCCGCTGGATAGGCTGCCCATATAGATGGCTGCATGCCGGTAAGGCAGCAGGAAGCTCGAAATACCGTAAGTCAGCCCGCGCTTTTCACGCACCTCCACATTGAGCCGCGCGGTGGATGAGCGCCCGCCCATGATATGGTTGAGCACATAGGCGGTCAGGTAATCCGGGTCGTCCCGCATCAGCCCCGGCTGGGCGAACAGCACCACCGATTGTGGGGTGTTGAAATCAACCACGGTCAGCCCGGCTTCCAGCAGCGGCTCCACATCGGGCACGGTATCAACAATATCATCCGGTAAAGCGCCGAGCAAGTCATCCAGTAGTGGCCCAAGTGCCTCCGGGGAGATATCGCCAACCACACCAATAAACACGTTGTTGCGCCCCAGTGCCCGCCGGTAGGCTTCGCGCATATCATCCGGGGTAAGCGCGGCAACGGTTTCAAGCGTGCCGTCGGTGGGGTTGCCATAAGGATGCCTCGGAAAAGCCAGCTCACGGTAGGCTTTGCCGGCAATGGCCTGCGGGTCGGTTTCATCCGAGCGCAGCGAGGACAGCGCCTGCGCCTGCACCCGCTCAAAGGCTGTCATGTTAAAATTTGGTTCGTTCAGTGCCAGCTTGAGCAGGGCCACGCTCTCGGCCAGATTTCCGGTCAGCATCGAGGCGGTCACACTCACCGAATCGCGCCCAGCGCTGAAGCGAAAGCGCACGCCCAGCTCGTCTGCCGCTTCGGCAAACCCGGTGGCGTCGAGCGCGCCCGCGCCTTCTTCCAGCAAGCCCATCATCAGGTTGGTCGCCCCGAGCTTATTGCCCGGGTCTTGCGATGCCCCGCCCTGAAAGCTGAATTGAAACGCCACCATCGGGATGCTCTGCTCCTGCACCAGCCATGCGGTGATACCTCCCGGCGAGGTCACTTCCTGAATATGGGTAGCGGCGCGCACAGGCAGTGCGGCGAGCAGAAAAACCAAAGCGGTTGTCATAATGCGGATCATTGGTCCATCTCCTCTTCACCCATCAGATAGCCGGTCACCGCGCGGCGAATATCCAGCAGCTCGCGGGCGGCTGCCAGAATATTCTCCTCGGTCACCGCCTGCAAAATATCGGGCCAGGCCTGCACATCATCCACGGTCAGCCCCGAGGTCAGCGCCGCCCCATAGCGCTGCGCCAGCCCGCGCTGGCTGTCCATAGCATAGATCTCGCTGGCCAGAAGCGAGGCCTTGGAGCGCGCCAGCCGTGCCGGATCCACCCCGTTTTCCAGCAGGTATTCAAGCGTGGCATCAAGCCGGGCCTCCCCCTGCTCTAGGCTGATACCGGGCTTGGGCACCACATAAACCCCAAAAGTATCGGGGTCATAGGAAAGCCCGCTATAAAATGCCCCGGTGGACAGTGCGATGCCCTCATCTATCTGCAAGCGCTGGCCCAAAAGCGAGGTGATGCCCCCGCCGCCAAGCACATCGGCCAACAGGCTCAGCGCGGCGGCTTTTTGTTGCGCTCCGCTCTGCCGGTTCGGGGCCAGGTAGGTGCGCATCACATAAGGTGTGGCGACCCGAGCATCACGATAAACCAGCCGCCGCTCGGCGCGTTGGGGTGGCTCTTGCGGGCGCAGGCGTTTGGTGATGCCCTCCGAGGGGGAGAGCGGGCCGTAATATTGCTCTGCCAGGGCCAGCACGTCCTCGGGCTTCACATCACCGGCGACCACCAGAACAGCATTATTGGGCGCATAGAAGCGCACATAAAAATCCAACGCGTCTTGCAGGGTGAGGGCATTTACCTCATTTGGCCAACCGATGATTGGTGTGCCGTAGGGGTGGTTGAGGAATTGGGCAGCGTCGCGCTGCTCGGAAAACAGCGATCTGGGGTTGCTGTCGGTGCGCAATGCGCGCTCCTCCAGCACCACATCGCGCTCGGTGAGCATGGCGGCATCATCCAGTATCAGCCCGCGCATCCGGTCGGCTTCCATCTCCATCATCAGGGGCAGCCGGTCCACCGCCACCTGCTGGAAATAAGCGGTGTAATCTTGTGAAGTGAAGGCGTTTTCATCACCGCCATTGGCCTCGATGATTTCAGAAAACCGGCCATCGGGCACGGCCTCGGTGCCCTTGAACATCAGATGCTCGAGAAAATGCGCGATGCCGGATTTACCCATCGGCTCATCCGCGGCCCCAACCCGATACCAGACCATATGGGTGACAATCGGGGCGCGGTTATCTTCGATCACCACCACTTCCATGCCGTTTTCCAGCACATAGCTGGTGACCGGCACCTGCTGCGCCCTCGCCATCGGCACCATTATGATGGCCAGCACCACCAGCCCCAGAATTCTGCGCATATCCGTCTCCCTGACTGTTATCGGCTTAAGATAACCCACGCTGCGGTAACATCAACCGCCGATACGAAAGCGTGAACAATAAACCCTGCCTTGCGGCTCAAGACCGCCGAGCGCAGCGAGGCCACCGGCGTCGCCAGACACCGTTCAGCTTTGCTGAAAAGGTGCCTTTGCCGAGTGGGGCTTCAGCCCCGCAGAGGCAAAGGCAATTTGTCGGAATGTCACGGTATTTTCCTGCAGCGCCGCGGCGTGCGCCGTGCTCGGGGACCCCGGCGGCTAACGCCGCCGCGACCCCCTCGCACGGCGCATGTCGGGCTGAAGCCCGACTTGGCCCATAAACAACATCCGGAATAAAAGCTCAGGCTTTACTGTTTTTGGGTTTCTTCCCATCCAGAAACAACAGCCCGACCACACCAAAAAAGATCGCAACATCAGCGGTGTTGAACACAAACGGATTATTGATCCCGCAGCAGCTCATGTTCAAAAAATCCATCACCGCGCCGTAGGCCAGCCGATCGTAAATATTGCCAATCGCCCCGCCAATCACCAGCCCGACCGAGGCCTGCAACCAAATTCCCTTGGCCTTGTGAAACCAGTAAAGCAGCGCCAGCGAGATCAGCACCCCGATGCCGACCAATATCCATTTGGTCACATCACTGCCAGAGCCAAACAGGCCAAAGTTGATCCCCTCATTCCACCCCATGCGCAGGTTAAGATAAGGCGGCCATACATCAATCGCATAAATATTGCGCAGGTCCATCCATTCAACAATCCAGGTCTTCAAAAGCCGGTCCAGCCCAAAGACCAGCAGGGTAATACCGAGAATTCTAACGATGGGCATTGTTGTGCTCCGCTTGTTGCCTTGCCTGTGTAGGGGATGTCAGCGCAGGCCACAAGTGTTTCAATGCCTCACCAAATCGTTCACACACGTGATTTTACTATCCCGCTGCACTCTTTATGGCTTGGGTATCAAACCCCGCCGATCAGGAGAACGGACCCATGTTGAAAAGATTAACCATTGCCACCCTTGTTGCTGCCAGCTTCACCGGCGCCACGGCACAAGAGATGCCCTATCCCGATACCATCGTCATCCTTGATGTATCCAACTCCATGTGGGGGCAGGTTGACGGGGTCTCCAAAATCGAAATCGCCCGCACAGTGCTGGGGGAGTTGGTGCGTGATCTTGAAACCGATTCCGAATTTGGCCTGATGGCCTATGGGCAAGGCACCACCGAAGGCTGTGAAAATATCGAAATGGTGCTGCCGGTCGGCCCACTGGTTGCCCCCGACTTTTCAGCCGCCGTCAATAGCCTTACCCCGCACGGGCGCACCCCGTTGGTTGCTGCCGTTGATCAGGCCGCAGATTCGCTGCAATACCAGACCCGCTCCGCCCGGATTGTGCTGGTCTCGGACGGGGTTGAAAACTGTGGCGGAGACCTTGGCGCATTGGCGGACAGGCTCGGCAGTAACGGGCTTGATTTCACCGCCCATGTCATTGCCTTTGATGTGCTTGATGCCGGAGAGCAGGCCGAGCTTGGCTATCTTGCCGCGCAAACCGGCGGGCTGTTTGTCAGCGCAGAATCCACCGCTGAACTCAAAACCGCCCTGCAATCGATGATGGGTGATATGGAAACCCCGATGGAGCCGGAGGCCGCCAGCGAGGGCAGCATGCCAGACGAAATGATGCCCGCCACAATCAGCGCGCCCGAGATGCTTGCCCCGCGCTCGCGCATCGAAATCACTTATTCCGGCCCAATGGGAGATGGGGTTTTCATCGGCCTTGCCAAAACCGGTGAAAATGACGTGATCGCCGTGGCCCCGGCTGGTGAAAACGGCCGCGCCCAGCTGATCGCCCCGCGTGAGCCGGGCCGTTATGAGCTGCGCTACTTCACGCAGGCAGATGGCGAAGTGCTGGCAACACAGATGATCGAAATAAGATAGAGCGGCAGCCGGAGCAAAGCTCCGATACGGGAAATGGTTAATAACTTCGGGTTTTATGCCATATGTGCTACACTGCTTGGCGTAAACCATATGGAGTGTCGCCATGTTTAAGCAAATCGCCCTTGCAACATCGGTTTATTTAGCCACCAGCA
>WFQA01000007.1 GCA_015487255.1 Paracoccaceae bacterium
CATCCCGATTGCCGGGGATATCGCTGAATGGGGCACGGCAAGGGTGGCGGGGGTGTTTTCTTTTGGCTTTACCCTGGCGGCGCCGTTTGTGATTGCCTCTTTTGCCTATAATCTGGCGCTGGGCGCGATCAACCGCGCCATGCCAACGCTGCTGGTTGCCTTTGTGGGTGCGCCGCTGATCACCGCCGGCGCGCTGCTGATTCTGCTGCTGGCCGGGCCAACCATCATCGTGGTCTGGAACGAGCGGCTCGACCTTTTGCTGACCAACCCGCTGGGGATGCCCCAATGAGCGGTGATAAAGACGAAAGCGGGGAGAAATCCCATGAACCGACCCAGCAGAAAATCGACAAATCCCGCAAGAAGGGCGATATCGCCCGCTCTACCGATGTATCCGCGGCGGCGGGTTATATCGGGCTGTTTGTCGCCATTACCTATGTCGGGATGAGCGGGCTGGGGGCCAGCGCGCAGGTGATGACCCAGCTTTTTGCCAATGCGGATACCCTGAGCACCGAATTTCTTGGCCCCGGTGGCCGATCCATGGCGATGTCGCTGGTTTTGCAATCGCTCAGCACCATATTGCCGATTTTCTGGCTGCCTTTTGCCGCCGCGCTTACGGTGATGCTGGCGCAGCGGCTGTTTGTGGTTGCGCCGGAAAAGATCAAGTTCAAGGGTAACCGGATATCACCGCTGCAGGGGCTGAAAAACAAATTCGGCATCAAGGGGATTGTGGAGTTTCTCAAGACTCTGGCCAAGATGATACTGGTTTCTTATGCCTCTTACCTTTATCTGGCCACGCAGAAAGACGAAATTCTCGGCTCGGTGCGGGCCAGCCCGGCGGGGGTGGTACTGCTGCTGGGCAAGGTATTTGTGGCAATGCTGCTGATGGTGATGGTGATCGGCATGGCGATCGCGCTGGTGGATTTCATGTGGCAGAAATACCACCACCTGCAAAAGCTGCGCATGTCCCATAAAGAGATGAAAGACGAATCCAAGGAATCCGAGGGCGACCCGCATATGAAATCCCAGCGCCGGGCGCGGGCGCAGGAGATCGCCACCAACCAGATGCTGCATGACGTGCCGCGCGCCGATGTGGTGGTGGTCAACCCGACCCATTACGCGGTGGCACTGGAATGGGCGCGCAAACCCGGCACCGCGCCGGTGGTGATCGCCAAAGGGGTGGATGACGTGGCAAGGCGCATCCGCGAGGTAGCGGTTGACAGCGGTGTGCCGATCCACTCGGACCCACCCACGGCGCGGGCGCTGCATGCCACGGTGGATATCGGCCAGGAGATCGACCCCGACCATTACCGCGCGATCGCTGCCGCCATCCGCTTTGCCGCCGATATGCGCGCCAAGGCCAAGGAGCGCGGGGCATGACCCCGGCCGAGCTGAAAATATTGCGCCAGCTCGCCGAGCAAAAGCGCCTGCGCGACATGGCGGAGCTGACCCGCGCCAATGCAAAAACCGCCGCCACCGCCCGGCAAATGGCGGCGCTGGCCAAGGAGATCAACAGCAATATGGAAGATACCCCGCCCGAGGACCTTGCCATTATCAGCCGCTGGCTCGGCTGGGCCGATCAGGAAAATACCCGCCTGCAATCCCGCCGCCGGATTCTGGAAGCACAGGCCGAAAGCGCGCGCGGCTTTGCCGCGATCAGCGATGCCAAAACCAGGGTGATCAAGGATATGCTCAAACAGGCCGAGCATAATGAGCTGATGCAGGCGCGCCGCAAGGCCGAGCAAGAGGGGCGCGCGCCGGACCGCTGAGCCTTGCGGCAGGTGCCGGAACCTCCGGTGGCATTTTTTCAACAAGTGGAAAAAATGGCTGGCCGGCGGCCATGGCCTCGCTACGCTCGGCAGGCAGCCCTTGAATTTGAGCGCGCAGGGGCAATATATGCATTAACCCGAATATTTCTGGAGCAATATCATGCCTGCCAAGAACCTTACCTGCCTGAGCTGCGGCACCGTGAACCGGGTGCCGGAAGAGCGGCTTTCAGCCAAGCCCAAATGCGGCACCTGTGGCCAGTTGCTCAATGTGCCCAAGGTGACCGAGATCGACGCGGCCACCCTGCAAAAGGCCAGCAAGCGCGACCAGTTGCCGCTGGTGGTGGATTTCTGGGCGCCGTGGTGCGGCCCTTGCCGGATGATGGCGCCGGAGTTTTCCAAGGCGGCCACGCAAATGGGCACCTCGGTGCGCTTTGCCAAAATCAACACCGAGGAATTTCCCGCCGCCTCCCAGCGCCATAATATTCGTGGCATCCCGACCATGGCCCTGTTTAAAAACGGCAAGGAAGTGGCCCGGCAATCCGGGGCGATGCGGGCGGAGCAGATCAAGGCCTGGGTGCAAAACCACGCCTGAAACACCGGGGTTAGCGTTGTTTTGCCTCAGGCCATGTCCAGGCCAGGTAGGCAATGTAAAGCAGGGTGATGACCTCGACCGATGCAATGAAAATATAGTGCGGGGCCAGGGAGCCGCCGCCAATAACAAATAGTATTGTGAGGACAATCGCCACCAGATTGGCGGCGCGGCTGGCGCGCGGCGTAAGGGCGCGTGACAGGTAAATCATCACAATGGCGATTTCGATGAAGATCGCGGCGACCAGCAAAAACATCGGGGTGATCACAATCCCCTCAATCTCCCCCGTCAGGACCTGGTTCATGAAACCCGGAAGTATGAAAGACAGGATATCCGCAAAGGCCATGTTAAAGAGGACAACGACCCACAAGGTCGAAATTTTATTGGCAATGGTCATGATTGGTTCTCCGGCATTATAGTTTATATACACTGTATGTTTGACGGGGGCCATGATTATATATACACTGTAAATATGTCAAGACTGCATCAACCTTCTTTCAAGCCCCCGATGAACCAAAGCCAAAAGACCAGATCGTTATCCACGCAAAAGGTGGTGAGCAAAGCGATCAAGCTTGCTGATAAAGATGGCATTGATACTTTGTCGATGCGCAGGCTAGCCGCTGCGCTCGGTGTGACCGCGATGTCCCTTTACAACCATGTCGAGAGCAAAGACGAGCTGATTGACCTGATGCTCAACGAGGTGGTTGCCGGCTTTGACAGCCCTAAAATTGGCGGTGACTGGGAGGTGGAAATACGGCGGCGGGCGCATTCCATACGCCGTGCCCTGCTGCGGCACCGCTGGGCCTGCGGGCTGCTTATGTCGAGGATTGTGATTGGCGGAGCGATCCTGCGGGATATCAACGCCACCGTTGGCTGCCTGGTGAGTGCGGGCTTCAGCTATGCCCAGGCGGATTGGGCGCGAAACGCCCTTGATTGCCATGTTTATGGCTATACGATTCAGGAGCTGAACTATCCGGTTGACCCTGGCGAATACAAGGCCGCAGCGGCGCAATACCTGCCGATGATTTCCAAAACGGATTACCCCTTTATGCACGAGGCGGCCGTGCAGATCATTGACAATAAATATGATGGCGTTACCCAGTTTCACTTTGGGCTGGGGTTGATCTTGGACGGGCTGAAACGCTGGGTATCGGAAATTTAGCTTTCCCGCGCCGGGCTGGCCTACCCCTCGACAATAGCTTCCGCCTGTTGCAGATCAACCGAAACCAGTTGCGAGACCCCCTGTTCGCCCATGGTCACCCCGTAAAGCCTGTCCATCCGGCTCATGGTGACCGCGTGGTGGGTGATGATCAAAAAACGGGTGTTGGTCTGGGTGGTCATTTCGTCCAGCAGGTCACAAAACCGGGTAACATTGGCATCGTCCAGCGGGGCATCGACCTCGTCAAGCACGCAGATCGGGCTGGGGTTGGCGAGGAAAACCGCAAAGATCAGCGACATCGCGGTCAGGGTTTGCTCGCCGCCCGAAAGCAGCGAGAGGGTCGAGAGCTTTTTGCCGGGGGGCTGGCACATGATCTCCAGCCCGGCATCCAGCGGGTCGTCGCTTTCCACCAATACCAGATTGGCGGTGCCGCCGCCAAACAGGTGGCGAAACAGCATGGTGAAGTTTTTGTTGACGGTTTCAAAAGCCTGCAAAAGCCGCTCGCGGCCTTCGGAATTGAGGTTGGCAATGCCGTGGCGCAGCTTGGCGACCGCCGCTTCGAGGTCGGCCTTTTCAGCGCTCAGGGCCTCCAGCTCCTTGCCCACGCTTTGCGCGTCCTCCTCGGCGCGCAGGTTGACCGCGCCAAGCGAATCACGCTGGCGCTTCAGGCGGGTCACGTCAGCTTCGATCAGTTCTGAAGACGGCATGTCATCGGGGTCTGCCTCCAACGCTTCCAGCAATGCTTGCGGGGCGGTGCCGGTTTCTTCCAGCACCCGTTCCGCCGCTGTTTGCACACGCTCAACCGCCGCTTCGCTCACGGCCTCGGCCCGCGCCCGGCTCTCGCGGGCTTCAGAGGCCGCGCGCTCGGCCAGCCGCTCGGCATTTTCCAAGGCCCGAAGCGCCGCCTCGGCAGTTGCGAGCGCATCAGCGGCTTTCCGGCGGCGCGTCTCGGCTTTTTCGAATGCTTCAGCCATCGCATCGCGGCGGGCCTTGATTTCCTCCGGCGCGGTGCGGGCGGATTTCAGGGCTTGCCGGCTGGTCTCTATGCGTTCGTCAAGCGCGCTGATCTGCTGGTTTGCATTCTCCAGCCGCCGTGCCCAGTTGCCTTTTTCCTTTTCGATTTCGCGCAAACGCCGCACCCGTGCCTCACCCTCGCGGCGCAGATCGTCAGCGATCGAGCGTTTGGTCATCATTGTCAGCCGCGCCGCTTCCACGCTGAGCTTGTGGCGCTCCAGTGCTTCGCGGGCGATTGCCAGATCCCCCAGTTCCGCCGCTGCTTTTTCGGCCTCCTGCAGGCTGCGTTTGGCTGCCAGCGCATCCTCTTCGCGCCGGATCACCGCCTGATCGAGGCTCTCCAGCCGCCCCTTCAGCGTCTCCTGCTCAACCCGCAGTTTGGAGACCAGCCGCACCGCAGCCGTGTTTGCCTCATCGGCCCGCCGACGGGCGGCCCGGCAGGCCTGGTCTTCGGCCTGTGCCGCATCCATCATCGCGCGGGCGTCAGCCTGGGCTGCACCCGCTTTCTCAACCCGCGCCGTTGCCGCTTCCATGGCGCTCTCCAGCTCTGCCAGCCGGTTGAGCTGTTGCAGGCGCAAAGCCGCTTCCGAGGGCGCATCCTCCGCGCTGCTGCGGTAGCCATCCCAGCGCCACAGGTCGCCCTCAACCGAGACCAGCCGCTGCCCCGGCTCAAGCGAGGCCTGCAACCGCGCCCCGTCTGCCCGTTCCACCAGCCCGGTCATTTGCAGCCGCCGCGCGAGCACCGCCGGTGCCACCACATGCTTTGCCAGACGCGCGGCTCCGGCGGGCAGGCTTGCCGCCCGCGCCAGAGGGTCAAGCGCGACCCAGCCCGAAGCCTGATCTCCCTCAACCTCCGGTGCTTTCAGATCATCCGCCAGTGCCGCCCCGAGGGCTGCCTCAAAACCCGGTGCCGCGCGCACCTCGTCCAGCAATTGCGCCCCGCCATCCCGGTCACGCTCGATCAGCCGTTTCAGCGCCGCCAGTTCGGCGCCCAGTGCCTTGGTCTCACCGTCAGCCTCGCTCAATGCAACCCGGGTATCGCTCTCGGCCTGCTGGGCATTCATTCGCCGCGTCTCTGCCGCCAGCAAGTCGGTTTCCGCCGCTTCCGCCTCGGTTTGCCGGGCCTGCTGCGCCGCTTCGGCTTCCTGGGCCGCCGATACCGCCGCGTCAAAAGCTTCCGTCAGTTCGGCGCGGGCCTTGCTTGCCTTTTCCGCCTCCATATCCAGCTTTTCCATCAGCGTTTTGGCATCTTCAAGCCGCCGTCTGGCCGATTGATGCCGCGCCGCCAGCCGTGCTGCGTCTTCCGAGAGCTGATCGGCCTCGGTTTCGATATTTTGCAGGTTTTGCGCTGCCTCTGTTGCTGCCGCTTTTGCCGCTTCGAGCTTTCCCTCATGGCCTGCCCCGGCTTTTGCCAGTGCTTCGGTCTCCCAGTCCAGCGCCTCGATGGTTTTGGCCGCGTCCCTGTTCAGCCCGGCCTCGCGCTCGGCATCTTTTTCCAGCTGCGCGATGCGGGTTTCCAGTTCCGAAATCACCTGCTCTGCCCGCGCCGCCTGCTCGGACAGCGCCGCCTGCTCCACCTGCAAGCGCTGCAAAACCGCGCCGGCAACCGCCTCTTCCTCGCGCAAAGGCGGCAGCTTGCCCTCGGCCGCTTCTCGGGCTTTTGTCGCCTGCAAAGCCTTGCCCTGCGCTGCCGCCGCAGTCTTGCCCGCCTCGTTCAAAGCGGTTTCAGCCGTCAGCCGCTCGCCATCGGCCTCGCGCCAGCGGCGGTAAAGCAGCAGCCCTTCCGAGCGGCGCAGCTCATCGGCGATTTGCCGGTAGCGCGCCGCCTGCCTTGCCTGACGCTCCAGGGTTTTGAGCTGGCTTTCCAGCTGCTCCAGCACATCTTCCACCCGCAACAGGTTGCTCTCGGTGCCGTTGAGCTTCAGCTCGGCCTCGTGGCGACGCTTGTAAAGGCCGGAAATGCCCGCCGCCTCTTCCAGCACCCGGCGACGGGCTTTGGGCTTGGCATTAACCAATTCGGCGATCTGCCCCTGACGCACCAGCGCGGGTGAATGCGCGCCGGTTGAAGCATCGGCAAACAGCATCTGCACATCGCGCGCCCGGCAATCCTTGCCGTTGACCTTGTAGGCCGAGCCGGCATCGCGGGTTATGCGGCGCACGATCTCCAGCTGGTCTTCGGTGTTGAAGGCGGCCGGGGCGAGGCGCTCGCGGTTATCAAGGGTCAGGGTGACTTCGGCGAAATTGCGCGCCGGGCGGGAGGCGGCGCCGGAAAAGATCACATCCTCCATGCCGCCACCGCGCATGGCGCTGGCGCGATTTTCGCCCATCACCCAGCGCAGGGCCTCCAGCAGGTTGGATTTGCCACAGCCATTTGGCCCGACAACACCGGTCAGCCCCGGTGCGACCACCAGTTCTGTCGGGTCCACAAAGCTTTTGAACCCCAGTAATCTCAGCTTGCTAAACTGCACGGTGTATTGATTCTCCCAAAGTAGCCCAAGATTCCGCGCGCAGGGCCTGGAGTCAAGTAAATCTACCCAATATTGCGGCATTCTCGGAGTTATCCACAAGATATTGTTGTATATCGGCGGTAATCGGCCCGATGCGACAACAGCCAGCGCAAGGTAAAAAACCATGGGGTTTCAATGGCCGCAATTGGTTAACTACGGGGAACACAATTATATTATTCATATGATTCATGTTGTTTTGTTAACGAAAATTTCCTAATCAAGGCTATTCACACAAGCCGAGGTCCGTTTTGGAAAACCATGTCAGATTCCCGCATTTGCTCCGCTCAGAGGTGCTTGAGGGCCTGGATACCGGATTCAGGAAAGCTTTTCTGAACGGCTGCAAGGTGGAGGTGTTTCAAAAACCGGCCATGGTCTATGAGCAGGGCGAGGCCTCGGACGGGATGCGGCTGATCGCGCATGGCTATGTCGATGTGACCTATATCGGCGAAGACGGGCAGCAGATTTTTCTCAGCCGCGAGCGCATGGGGTCATCCATGGGCGAGCTGGAGGCGATTTCGGAAGAGCCGTGCACGGCAACCTGTACCACCCCGGCAAACTGCACCTTGCTTTATTGCCCAAAACCGCAGCTTTTCGAAGCTTTGAAGAATATCGACTTCATCAAGAACATGGCGCGGATATTCCAGCGCCGGCAGGTGCATGACAACTGGCACAGCCATATCAGCCAGTTTGGCGCGGTCGGCGAGCGGTTGCGTGGCTATCTCTACATGCTGTCGAGAAACACCAATAAAGTGGTGGAAACCCAGTCTTATCTGGCGGCGGTTGTTGGCTGCTCGCGCCAGACCGTCAATCGCGAGTTGGCCAGGCTGCGCGATGCCGGAGTCATAGCGCAAAATGGCAGCGAGATCATCGTGCTTGATCGCGCCGCGCTGAGTGAAGGGCTGATCAGCTAGCCATCCGGCGGAATCTTCCCTGCCGGGTTGTTTTGGCGCAAAACTGATCTTAAGCTGCCATTTACCCGCATGGCCTTGTGCCGGTCTGGCAAGGAGCAGTTCTGATGAAAATGACCACCGAAGAAGCCTTTGTGAAAGTGCTGCAAATGCACGGGATAGATACCGCCTTTGGCATTATCGGCTCGGCTTTCATGCCGATTTCGGATCTGTTCCCCAAAGCCGGTATCCGCTTTTGGGATTGCGCCCATGAATATACGGCGGGCATGATGGCCGATGGTTTTACCCGCGCCTCGGGCAGGATGAGCCTTGCCATTGCGCAAAACGGCCCCGGTATCGCCAATCTCGTCACCCCGGTCAAGACCGCTTACTGGAACCACACGCCGATGCTGCTTGTTACCCCGCAGGCGGCCAATAAAACCATTGGTCAGGGCGGGTTTCAGGAGGTCGAGCAAATGCGGATGTTTGCCGATTGTGTCGCCTATCAGGAGGAGGTGCGGGACCCGTCGCGCATGGCTGAGGTACTCAACCGGGTGATCAGCAAGGCCAGGCGCTTGAGCGCCCCGGCGCAGATCAATATCCCGCGTGATATGTGGACACAGGAGATTGATATCGACCTGCCGCAAATGGTTGCGTTTGAGCGCCCCGCGGGGGGCACGGCGGCCATCAGTGCGGCGGCCAAGCTGCTCTGCGAGGCGCGGTTTCCGGTTATCCTCAATGGTGCAGGCGTGGTGATTGGCGGGGCGATTGAAGCCAGCAAGGCGCTGGCCGAGCGGCTTGATGCGCCGGTTTGCTGTGGCTATCAGCATAATGACGCCTTCCCCGGCAGCCACCCGCTTTTTGCCGGCCCGCTGGGCTATAACGGCTCGCGCGCGGCGATGGAGCTGATCGCAAAAGCCGATGTGGTGCTGGCGCTGGGCACGCGGCTCAACCCGTTTTCCACCCTGCCGGGCTATGGCATTGATTACTGGCCCAAAGATGCCAAGATCATTCAGGTTGATATCAACCCCGACCGCATTGGCCTGACCAAGCCGGTGAGCGTGGGCATTGTTGGTGATGCGGCACAAGTGGCGTCGCAAATTCTGGCTCAGCTTGCAGATGATGCCGGTGATGCAGGCCGCGAAGCCCGCAAGGCCCTGATCGCGCAAACCAAATCGGCCTGGGCGCAGGCGCTGACCTCGATGGACCACGAGGCGGACGACCCGGGCACCGACTGGAACGCCCGCGCGCGGGCAGACAAGCCCGGGGCGATGTCGCCCCGTCAGGTCTGGCGCGCCATTCAGAAGAGCCTGCCGGCGGAGGCGATTATCAGCTCCGATATTGGCAATGTCTGCGCCATTGGCAATGCTTATCCGAGTTTTGAGGCGGGGCGGAAATATCTGGCACCGGGGCTGTTTGGGCCGTGTGGCTATTCGCTTCCGGCGATCATCGGGGCCAAAATTGCCCAGCCCGATACCCCGGTTGTCGGCTTTGCCGGTGATGGCGCTTTTGGCATTTCGATGAACGAGATGACAGCGGTGGGCCGGGCGGGCTGGCCCGGCATCACCATGGTGATTTTCCGCAACTACCAATGGGGGGCGGAAAAGCGCAACACCACTCTGTGGTATGATGACAATTTCGTTGGCACCGAGCTGGATTGCAATGTTTCTTATGCGGGCATTGCCAAAGCCTGCGGAGTGGAAGGCGTGGTGGCCACCAGCATGCAGGGGCTGAGCGCGGCGCTGTATACGGCGGTGAAAGCCCAGACGCAGCAGGGTAAAACCACCTTCATCGAGGTGGTGCTCAATCAGGAAATGGGGGAGCCTTTCCGCCGCGATGCCATGACCAAGCCGGTAAGCGTGGCTGGAGTCAGCGCTGCCGATATGCAGCCGCAAAAAGGCTAAACCATGGCAAAGGGGCCGGTACTGGTGCTGAATGCAGGCTCATCCAGCCTGAAATTCGCACTTTTTGAGCCACAGTCATCCCGGCGGATCACAAGCGGGCAGGTCACGCAAATCGGGGGAGATTCCGTGCCAGCCACAAGCGCTTCTGATCACGGCGCGGCCCTAAGAGCGGTGCTGGCCAAGCTGGCCGGGCTTTCCGGGCCGCCATCGATGGTTGGCCACCGGGTGGTGCATGGCGGCAATTTATCCCGGCCTGCCGAGATCACCCCAGAAATCCACCATCAAATCAAAGCCGCCATCCCCATGGCCCCCCTGCATAACCCGCCCGCGCTTGAGGTGATCAACACCATGCGCACCCTGCACCCGCACCTGCCGCAAATCGCGGCTTTTGATACCGCCTTCCACGCTGGTAACCCAGCCGAAGCGACCACATTCGCCCTGCCGGACACCCTGCGCCCAAAAGGCCTGCGCCGCTACGGGTTTCACGGGCTTTCCTATGCCTCGGTCCTGCGCCGGTTCACCGCCAGCACCGGCCAGCCGCTGCCCAGGCGCCTGCTGGTCTTTCACCTTGGGGCCGGGGCCAGTATTGCCGCCATTCGTGATGGCGGGGGCGTGGCCACCACCATGGGGTTTTCGCCGTTGGACGGGCTGACCATGGCCACCCGCACCGGCAGTCTGGACCCCGGCCTGCTGCTTTATCTGCTCAGGCAAGAGGGTATGAGCCTTGCCCGGCTGGAAACCCTGCTCAACCATGAAAGCGGCCTGAAAGCGCTGGCGGGCAGTGGCGATATGCAAACGCTTTTGCAGCGAAGCGATGCAGCGGCCCGGTTTGCCATCTCCCATTTCATCTATTGGGCCGCGCGCCATGCCGGCAGCATGATTGCCGCGATGCAGGGGGTTGATGGCATGGTATTTACCGGGGGAATCGGTGAAAATGCCGCGCCGGTGCGATCACGGATTATTGATCATCTGGCTTGGGCCGGCGTGCAGCCAAAACAACAGATATGGGTGATTCCCGCCGATGAAGAGGGCGAAATTTTCCAAGCAGTCAAAGATTTTATCTGAGCGCAGGCCCGGTTGGCCTTGGGTGCTTGCAAATCAGCTTGGTTGCGCTAGTCTGTTGGGGTGCGACAACTTGAATTGAGGTTGGCACGGATGTGTCACGCAAAGCGATACACCGAAATGATAATCAGCCATTGCGCCATTCTTGGCGCAAGGCGCGGGCCGGCAAGAACCGGATCCGTTCAGCATCTCCAGGAGAGAGTAGAAACATGAAAAAACTTATTACCGGCTTCAACCGCCGTTCATTCCTGAAAACCACCGGGGCCGCACTGGCCGCCCCGGCGCTGGTCTCCACCAAGGCGCTGGCTTCCTCGGGTGAGGTCAATGTGCTGATGTGGTCGGACTATCTGCCCGACAGCTATCTCGAAAAATTCACCAGCGAGACCGGTATCAAGGTCAATTACACCGGTATCGGCTCCAATCAGGAGATCATCAACAAAATGCGCGCCTCCAATGGCGAAGGCGCCGATATCATCTCGCCGACCAACAACCAGTCATTGCAATGGGGCCCGCTTGAGCTGCTGCAACCGTTTGACATGAGCCGGATCAATATCGACGCGGTCAACCCCGCGATGTCGGCCATCGGCCCGGATGCATGGGATTTCGGCGGCAATGGCTCGACCTGGATCCCGCATATCTGGGGCACCGAAGGCATGGCCTGGCGCACGGATCTGTTCATCCCCGCATCTGATGACGGCGTGCCGAGCTATGGCGAGATCTGGGCCGAGGAGAATGCCGGCAAAACCATGATCCGGGCGCATTCCGGTATGCTTTGCGCCGGGCTTTACATGGAAACCATCGGCGAGCTGGCACCAGGTGATGTTTGGGCGGCATATGGTTCCGAAGAGAAAATGCGCGAGGTCTGGGGCAAGATCACCGATTGGACGATTGCCCGCAAATCCAACCTCAAGCTGATCTGGAACGATGCCGACACCCAGAAAAACGGGCTGCTCAACGGTGGTGTTGTGGTTGGCCAAACCTGGGATGGCCCGCCTTTGGCGCTGAAAACCGCAGGTGAGCCGGTGACCTATCAAGCCCCCGCCGAAGGGGCGATGGCCTGGGTTGACGGCATGTCTATCCCGATTGGTGCGGAGAATATCGATGAAATCTATGCCTTCATCGATTTTGCCTACAAGCCTGAAAACGCCGGCCCGGCGATTGACGAGCACGGTTATAACTCGCCGGTTCTGGGCGCGGATGGCTTTACGGGCGATGCCTATAAGAAAAACTTCGCCGAGGCCTATCCGGGCACAGCACTTGCCAATCTCAACCCATGGCCGGCTGAAGCCCCGTGGTATGGCGATGTGCGCACCGAGTTTGTGAACCGCTTCCAGAGCGCGTAGGCACTGCCATGAAATTGCCACCGGCGGCCCGGGCTGCCGGTGGCCCATAATGGGCATAAAGCCCGAAAAATAAAATCCACAACGGGGATTGGTAACATGAGTTCTGGCGTTGACGTCACTCTGGACAATGTCTGGATCAAATTTGGTGATTTTGTTGCGGTTCGCGAAGCCGATGTGAACATAAACGGCGGTGATTTCTTCTCCTTCCTCGGGCCTTCGGGCTGTGGCAAAACCACGATCCTGCGGGCGGTTTCGGGGTTTTTGAACCCTTCAGAGGGCCGGGTGCTGATCGGCGGCAGGGATATGGCGGGCATCGGTCCCAACAAGCGGCCCACCGCATTGATCTTCCAGAACCTCGCGCTGTTTCCGCTGATGAAGGTCTGGGAGAATATTACCTTTTCGATGGAGGTAAGGGGGGCAAGTGCCCTTGAGCGCCGCAATCGTGCCGACGAGCTGCTGGATATGATCGCGCTGCAAGGGCAGGGAGACAAGCTGCCAAGCGAGCTTTCGGGCGGGCAAAAGCAGCGGGTGGCGATTGCGCGCGCACTTTGTGCCGAGCCGGATGTGCTGCTGCTCGACGAGCCGCTTTCAGCGCTTGATTTGAAGCTGCGCCAGCATATGCGCACCGAGCTGCGCGAGATTCAGCAGCGGGTGGGGATTACCTTCATCTATATCACCCATGATCAGGGAGAAGCGCTGACCATGAGCGACAATGTGGCGGTGATGCGTGCCGGGATCATTGACCAGATCGGTGATGGCCACGCGATTTATGACCAGCCGGCCACGCCTTTTGTGGCGTCTTTTGTGGGAGAGAATAACGTGTTTCGCGGCCGTATCAGCGCGATCAACGGGGATGAGGCGGTGATCAAAACCAACCGCTCGGGCAGCTTGCTTTCCAAGATCACTCCCGCAGCGCTGGGCAGGCTTGATGTTGGCGACGAGGCGATGATGTTTGTGCGCCCCGAAGTGCTGAAACCCGGCACGGGGGAGGAGAAAACCACCCTGTCGGCCAAGGTGCTGAACGAGGAGTTCGAGGGCAATTCCTATAGTATTTTTCTTGAGGGTGATGGCGGCAAGCAGATCAAGATGGCGATGCCCAATCTCGGGC
>WFQA01000008.1 GCA_015487255.1 Paracoccaceae bacterium
CCACCTTGTCCATGAACTCAACCCCGTAGTTGAACTCATGGTTACCCAAAGTGCCGCAATCATAGCCCAGCACATTCATCGCCTGCACAACCGGGTGCATATCCCCCTCACCCATGCCGCGCTCATAGGCGATGTAATCCCCCATCGGGTTGCCCTGCAAAAAATCGCCGTTATCCACCAGTATCGAATTGGTGCTCTCGTCCCGCACCTCCTGAATGATCGACGCGGTGCGCGAAAGCCCAACCGTATCAATCGGCTTGTCGGCGTAATAATCATAAGGATATACATGCACATGCAAATCCGTGGTGGAAAGAATGCGCAAATGCGCCTGATTGCCGGCCGCCATGGCCGAAAACGGATGCAGGCTCACAAAGGCACCGGTAGCAGCGGTGGTGGCCAAAAACTGGCGGCGGGAAGGGGAATGGGTCATGGGTTTATCCTCACTGTTGGGTTTGGTTTTGGAACGGATAAGCAGGGCCGGCGCATTCGTTGTTGCGGTATATGGCACCCAAAAGAATCGTTGATGAGAAACCTTACCCCGAGTTGCAAAATTTACCAAATAATCAAAAGGCGAATTTCACATGCCTGACGCAGGGTGGGGTTTTACCCCAAAACCCGTGGCAACAGGCTCGCCAGCGCGGCCTTTCCCGTTGGCCATTTTGACAACACCTTCACCCTCCGCGCGCGCTAGGTCTGCGCACGTGCTGCAATCAATGGGAGTAAGCCTGCTGGCGCTTCATGCGTCGATATCGGCATATTGGGTGCCGGCCGCGCCGCTATCCTTATCCCAATCCCGCTTCACCCCAAGGCGCAGCAGAATGGGCGAGGCAATGAACACCGATGAATATGTGCCGACAACAACCCCCCAGATCATCGCAAAGGTAAAGCCGCGGATCACATCACCACCGAGCACATAAAGCGCCGTTAGTGCCAAGAGCGTGGTCACCGAGGTCATCACCGTGCGCGAAAGCGTTTCGTTGATCGACATGTTCAACACCTCTTTCAACGGTTTGGCCTTGAAGCGCCGCAGGTTTTCGCGCACCCGGTCAAACACCACCACCGTGTCATTCAGCGAATAACCGACAATCGTCAGAATCGCCGCAATGATCGACAGGTTGAACTCGATCTGCATCAGCGCAAACACCCCGATGGTCAGGGTCACATCATGTACCAGCGCCACCACCGCCCCCAGAGAGAACTGCCACTCAAAGCGTAGCCAGATGTAAAACAGCACGGCAAAAACCGCCAGCACCACCGCAATGATCCCGGCCCTTACCAGCTCGCCCGAAACCTTGGCCCCCACGCTGTCGGTCTGCAAAAAACTGATCCCGTCTATCTCGCTGCTCAGGGCGGATTTCACTTCGGCGATCAGGTCGTTTTGCGTCTCCGGGTCATCGCCCTGCTGTTCGATACGGATCATCACCGAGTTCCGCTCGGTGATGGTCAGTTCCGCCCCCGGATCCACCACCGCAGTCACCGAAAAATCTCCCAGTTCCAGCCCGCTCAGCACCGAGCGGTAAACCGACACCTCAACCGGGGCCGGAGAGGCGGTGCGGATCACCGAACCCCCGCGAAAATCGATCCCGTAATTGAGGCCAAACATGAAAAACGCCACCACCGAGAGCACCGCCATCACTGCCGATACCCCCAATGCCAGTGTCGAAAATCTAAAAAAATCGATCTTGGTTTCGGTCGGAACGAGTTTAAGCCGCATGATTATCCCTCACACTTCAACGGTTTTGGGCTTGCGCGCGGCCAGCCACATGACAATCAGCAACCGGGTTACCCAGATCGCGGTAAAGACCGAGGTGATGATCCCCAGACCAAGGGTAACAGCAAAGCCGCGCACCGGGCCAGAGCCCATGGCAAACAGGATCACCGCCGCGATAAAGGTGGTCACATTGGCATCGATAATGGCCGAAAACGCCTTTTCATAACCGATCTCGATCGCCCGCGCCGGCCCTTTGGCGCGGCGCAATTCCTCTCGTATGCGCTCAAATATCAGCACATTGGCATCCACCGCCATGCCCAGTGTCAGCACGATGCCGGCAATGCCGGGCAGGGTCAGGGTGGCTCCGATCACGCTGAGCAGCGCAAACAGCATCGCCACATTCAGCACCAGCGCAATATTGGCAAACACCCCAAACAGCCCGTAAGACAGCACCATAAACACCAGCACCCCGACAAAAGCCACAATCGCGGCGATTTTGCCTGCGGCGATACTATCCGCCCCCAGCTCCGGCCCGATCGTGCGCCGCTCCAGCACCTTGATACTGGCCGGCAA
>WFQA01000009.1 GCA_015487255.1 Paracoccaceae bacterium
TAAAGCGGGTTGGCGTCATCGTATTCGTCCATCTCGAACCCCTCATCCGAGACAGTCACATCCCATTTCAGCCGCTCTTTAAACTGGCAGGCCCGGTCACGAAACATACTGTCACGCAACTTTGGAAACGCATCGAGTGCATCGCCATAGATGTATTTAATCATAGGTTGTTCCTCACAATAAAGCTGCATCAACTGATGCGTTCAAATCGTTAAAAAACACTTAAAACCAGTTATTACCCGAGGCGCTCTAAAATGAGATCAGGCCCCGTGAATATGCGGTCATCACCGCATGGATGGTATTCAGTGCGCCAAGCTTGTGGCGCGCAGAATCGATATAAACCCGCAGGGTATGCTCGGAGATTTTCAACTTTTCCGAGATCTGCCCACGGCTGAAGCCAAGCGAAAGATACTTGAGCGAATCGGTTTCACGCGGCGATAGCGCCCGTGTGTCATTCTCCGATTCAGGGATTAATATTTCGGTAACACGGCGATGGATATAGTGGGAAATCAACATCATATCGCGCTTATACTCCTTGGAGAATTTCTCCCATGAAGCATCGTTGCAATTATCGTTGATGGTAAAAAGCGCAAATTGCCCGTTTGGCCCACGAATCGGCACTGAAAGCCCCTGATTGCACACCCCTGCGGCAATTGCCTCCCCCAGAAACTCCCGGCTGCCCTTGCCGGACCAATCCAGCTGCTTCCAATCCATCGGATGAAATTGCCGGATAGCCCCTTTAACAACCGGGTCCACCTGAACATATTTTTGATCGTGGTAATATTGCATCCACTCAGGAGAATAGGTGAGTGCTGCGTAAGGCATCGGCCCGACATTGACAGCGTGATAAACCGCATTGGAAACACCGTAGGACTCACGCAAAGCCACCACCAACGACTGTATGTCATCGGGAGTTTGGCTTCCTTCCAGAGCGTCCAGGAACGTCTCCAACTTTGTCACTATACTCACCCAATCCAGTTTCACCGCTGGATTTTCGCGCCAGTTCCGAAGCTGCTACAAGAATGGCATCATCAAGATGCTCGGCAAGCACGGTCATTTTGTTGTTCAGCGCACAGGCCCGCAGGTCTGCCAGAACATCGATCATCCAGTCTTTTTTCACTGTATCACTCGCTAAGCTGTTTTTTCAAGGGTCCGCCATTGTTCAAGATGAGTATTGCCGCCGTGTTTAAATTAATATGTCATAAATATATAACCCACGCTATTCCCCATAAATAGTGAGGGCTATATCGGGAACTCCTTGAAATTTGGTGATTTCGTGAAAAACAGCGCGAAATAACTTTGCGTTTTGCGAATCATCCCGGGCCACCAACCCATTGCGAATCGGTAATATCTTCCAGGGTTCGCAACCCCGACACCGGCGCGTTGACCATTACCGCCATATTGCCGGGTTTATGCTCGTTTTTCATCATTTTGATATGGGCATCGGGCACCTCTTTCCACGGAAACACCTCGGACATGCACGGGTCCAGCCGCCGCTCCAGCATGAGCTGGTTGGCGGCACTGGCCTGTTTGAGATTGGCAAAATGGCTGCCCTGCACCCGCTTTTGGTGCATCCACAGATAGCGCGCATCAAGCGTGAGGTTATAGCCGGTAGTGCCCGCGCAAATCACCACCATGCCGCCACGTTTGACCACAAAGCTGGAGACGGGAAAGGTCGCCTCGCCGGGGTGCTCGAACACCATGTCCACATTCACCCCCTTGCCGGTGATCTGCCAGATCGCCTTGCCAAATTTGCGCACCTCGCCAAACCATGCTTTATATTCGTCGGTATTCACTGTAGGCATCTGGCCCCAGCAGTTGAAATCACGCCGGTTGATCACCCCTTTCGCCCCGAGGCCAAGCACAAAATCGCGCTTGTTTTCGTCCGAAATCACCCCGATCGCATTGCCACCGGCGGTATTGATCAGCTGGATCGCATAAGAGCCAAGCCCACCCGACGCCCCCCAGACCAGCACATTCTGCCCCGGTTTCAACGTGTGCGGCCGGTGGCCAAACAACATGCGGTAAGCGGTGGCCAGTGTCAGCGTGTAACAGGCGCTTTCCTCCCATGTCAGGTGTTTGGGCCGGTGCATGAGCTGCTGGGACTGCACCCGGGTAAACTGCCCAAAAGAGCCATCCGGGGTTTCATAGCCCCATATCCGCTGAGTGGGGGAGAACATCGGGTCGCCGCCATTGCACTCCTCGTCGTCACCGTCATCCTGATTGCAATGCACCACCACCTCGTCACCCACCTTCCAGCGTTTGACCTTATCCCCCACTGCCCAGATGATGCCCGAAGCATCCGACCCGGCAATGTGATAATCTGCCTTGTGCACATCAAACGGCGAAATCGGCTCCCCCAGCCCGGCCCAGACACCGTTATAATTCACCCCCGCCGCCATCACCAATATCAGCACCTCGTTACTGTCGAGCCTCGGGGTCTCCACCACCTCCAACGCAAAACTTTTATCCGGCGCCCCGTGGCGCTCGCGGCGGATCACCCATGCGTGCATTTTCTCGGGCACATGGCCCAAAGGCGGGATTTCCCCGATGGCATAGAGGTCTTTCAATTCGGTCATGGGCCTGCTCCCCTTTAAGTCATCACGCAACAATGTTGCGAAAACTATCTGAATTATGTAATTACATTGTCCGGCCATCAATGCAAGTATTTTTGTGCAGCGCAGCAAATTTACGCATGGTCAAATGGCCAGAGCCGCTTAGCTGAAGCAAATAATAACAACGCGGCCCAAGTCTTTCGAGCTTTCTTGCAACAAAAGGTGGCCTTATCTGCCAGAGGCGGCGCTTGCCTTGCAAACTTCCCAGGCAGACAAGGTGGGGCAATTTCGCTTCGAAACCTCCAAGCCAATCACTTTAATCGCCCTCTGTAGACATGTCATATATGACATGTCTACAGAGGGCGATTAAAAACCATGATTAAAAAGATGACCAGGAATGGCGGCAAAGAGGAGGTTGGAGAGGGTGATTAAACGGGTATGCATCGCCCATCAGGAGCGAAAGCAGCGTGAGCGGGCGATGGTCATCCCTGATTTTCGCAACCTTCACATGGTGTAAACCTATCCCAGATGGACAATCGCATTGGCATAATATTCCAGCACATCGCGGTTTTGTTCATTCACCACATAGGCCCCGTCTTCCTCAATGAGAATATGCCGCATTTCCAGCATGCGCAGCCCGACATCCACCGCATAATCCTCGTCCTCGCGCGGGATATGGCTATAGATGCCGCGTGCCGCATAATCCTTCAGTCGCTCATGCGCCGCGCCCTTGATGCCGATCTTGCTCAGGCTGCCCGCCTCGAGCATGATCGAGGCAATCAGTGACACCGGCAACACCGGCACCACCTTACTGATATCATCCATCAGCGCGTTGCCCAGCTCGGCGATCTGCGCCTCAAGCTCTCCGCCATTCGCGGCCAGAAACCCCTTTAGCGAAACCGGCTTGCCAAAGCTGACACAGGCATAGCCAAAGCGGTGGTATTTACCCCTGATCCGCAGCCAAAGCTGGTGGCCGATAAATTTGAAAACCGATAGCGGCCCGCTGGAAAACTGCTTTTTGCCCTCCGCATCCCGCGCCGCCAGCAGCACCCGGTCCTCCAGCACCCGGTCATAATTCAGCCCGACCGGCACAAACACCACATCGCGCGCGCCCTCCGGGTTGAACCCCTTTACGATATAGCTCAGCAGCCCCAGCTTGGCCTCGCCAAGCCTGCCATTGCGCGAAAGCCCCCCCTCGGGAAAAATTGCCTGCGCCACCCCGCCCTCGGTGGCCATTTGCACATAGCGCGCCAGCACGCAGCGATAAAGCGCATTGCGCGATTTGCGGCGGATGAAATACGCCCCCATCGAGCGGATAAACCCTTGTAATGGCCAAACCCGCGCCCACTCCCCCACCGCGTAAGACAGCGCCGAGCGCTCCGAAGCCAGATAGGTGACCAGCACATAATCCATATTCGAGCGATGGTTGATCACAAACACCACGGTTGAATCCGGGTCCACCGCCGCCATCGCCTTTTCATCCAGCAGCCCCAGCCGCACCCGGTAAAGCGATTGCGAAACCCAGCGCGCCGCCCGCGCCGCAAAGCCAAAATAGGCAAAAGCCGAAAAATGCGGCACGATCTCGCGGGCATAGCGCTCGGCGCGCTGCGCCACCACCTCCACCGGCTCGCCGCTCTCGCCGCTTTCCTCCACCACCGCCTGCATGATCACCGGATCATGGGAAAGCCGGTCGATCAGAACCCGGCGGCGGGTCAGCTTGAAGGGTTGGATCTGCAGTTGCAGCCTGGTGTTGAGCCGCGCCACCGCCCGATCAAACCGTTTGCGAAAAAACCACCGCACCGAGGGCAGCAGCAGCTTGTCCAGCACCGCCACCACCGCGAATATCCCTGCCAGCACCGCCAGCCAAACGGGTATCTCGATCACGCCTCCCATTGGGGCAGCTTACAACGGATACCGCGCCATACCACAGCTAATCACGTTATTATGTTCCAAATTTCCACCAACAAAGGCAATATTGTTGCTTGCGCAATTTTTTGTGCGGTGCAATATAGGACGAACAGGAGAAAACCATGCCAACCAAAGACCAGCCATGGCTGTTTCGCACCTATGCGGGCCATTCCACTGCCGGGGCCTCCAACGCGCTTTACCGTGACAATCTGGCAAAAGGCCAAACCGGGCTGAGCGTGGCTTTTGATCTGCCCACCCAGACCGGCTATGACAGCGATCACATTCTGGCGCACGGCGAGGTTGGCAAGGTTGGCGTGCCGGTTGGCCACCTGGGCGATATGCGGCGCTTGTTTCAGGATATTCCGCTGGCGCGGATGAACACCTCGATGACCATCAACGCCACCGCCGCCTGGCAGCTCGCGCTTTATATCGCGGTAGCCGAGGAGCAGGGGGCGGATATTGCCGCGCTCAGGGGCACGGTGCAAAACGATATCATCAAGGAGTATCTTTCGCGCGGCACCTATATCTTTCCGCCCGCGCCAAGCCTGAAACTGATCGGTGATATCACTGAATATTGCTACGGGAACCTGCCCAAGTGGAACCCGGTCAATGTCTGCTCTTACCACCTGCAAGAGGCCGGCGCGACCCCCGAGCAGGAGCTGGCTTTTGCGCTGGCAACCGCGATCGCGGTGCTTGATCAGGTACGCTCCCAAGTGCCAAAAGCGGATTTTCCGGCGGTGGTCGGGCGCGTTTCATTCTTTGTCAATGCCGGTATCCGCTTTGTGACCGAGATGTGCAAAATGCGCGCATTCGTTGAGCTGTGGGACGAGATCTGCCTTGAGCGCTACGGGGTGCAAGACCCAAAAGCGCGGCGTTTTCGCTACGGGGTGCAGGTCAATTCATTGGGCCTCACCGAGCAGCAGCCGGAGAACAATGTTTACCGGATTCTGATCGAAATGCTGGCGGTGACCATGAGCAAAAAGGCGCGGGCGCGGGCGGTGCAACTTCCGGCATGGAATGAGGCCCTCGGCCTGCCGCGCCCGTGGGACCAGCAATGGTCACTGCGCATGCAGCAGATCATGGCGTATGAGACTGACCTGCTGGAATATGACGACCTGTTTGACGGCAACCCGGCGGTGGAGCGCAAGGTCGAAGCGCTAAAAGCCGAAGCCCGCAGGGAGATCGCGCATATTGATGCGATCGGCGGCGCGGTGCAGGCGATTGACTATATGAAAACCGCGCTTGTGCAGGCCAATGCGGCGCGGCTTGGGCGCATTGAGTCAGGTGAAACCATGGTGGTCGGCGTCAACCGCTTTGAGCAAGGCGCGCCAAGCCCGCTGACCGGCGGCGATAATGAGATCATGGTGGTGGACCCAAAGCTGGAGCA
>WFQA01000010.1 GCA_015487255.1 Paracoccaceae bacterium
ATATCCTCGATCTGCATCGGGTCCCGCCCGATGAGGCAGGGAATAACATGCTCTTCCAGATAACTGACAACCGCCAGCTCGCGGCCATTCACGGTCGCATCGCCAATACCGTATAGCCCTTCGTCTGTGATCACCTTAACAGTGACAAAATTGCGCCCCGGTGAGGATACGATCACCCGAATTTCAGTAATTTTCATTCTATGTCCCTTCGGGGTGTTTTTGGTTTGGGTTATTTGCTGCGGCTTGCGGGCTGTCATGCACCCAGCCCAGCAAACGCTCGGCTTTGGCGGCGCTGAAAAAGCTTTGCCGTCCTTCAAGCATGGATTTCATTTTTACATCGGGGTAATAGCGCGCCGCCAGTGCTTGGCTATCGGTCTCTTCGGTGGTATCGGGTGCCACGATATAAAATGCCTCATGGCCGGAAAACCTCGCCTCAAGGCTGCGCAGGCAGGCATCAGCGGCGGCGTTAAAACGGGTATAGCCCCAAAGCTGTTTGGCCCCGAGCCTGTCATTGGCCGAGTTTATCCGCGCCCCGTCAGCGCGCGCCTCCACGGTTAAATGAAACCGCATACTGGCAATGCGCATATCAGGGTAGCGGCGGGCAAAGGCATCGGCTTGCTGCTCGCCTATCCATTTGGAAAGACTATAAGGGTCCTCGCAATAATTTGGATGCGCCTCATCAATCGGGAAGTAATCAAACCGGGGGTTTTGGCTGAATAGCAGCCCAACCGCGTTAACGCTTGAAGCGAGGCACACACTGGTAATCCCCTGCTCGACCGCCGCGCGCAAGGCATTATAGCTGCCAACAACATTGTTATTATGCACCTGATGGTCCGGCAACTTCCCGGGAGAGGGAATTGCGGCCATGTGGATCAGGGCATCACACCCCTCAAAGGCCTTTTCCAACTGCTCAAAATTACGGGTATCGGCTTTGATGAACCGCAGGTTTGGCGCTGGTTCCTGGCTGGTCGGCTGCATCAAGTCAATGCTGACAACGCCGTGCCCCCGCCGCAGCGCCTCGGCCTGGATAGCCTGCCCAAGCCTGCCACTGCCTCCGGTAAGTGCAATTTTCATGTTAGCGCTCCAAATTCTTATATCGGCCGCATTTGACAGGCGGCGGCAAAACGGCGTGGTTTTAGTGTTTTTTGAGGCAAAAAATACTCATGTCGGTAAGGTCTCGGAAATTTGGGCCGCTTCCAGCTCGGGTTTGTTACTGTGCAGAAAACACGCCGCCGCCTGATGGGGGGCAATGCTGAACAAAGGCGCGGGATTTTTGCATTGCTCATTGGCTTGGGCGCATCGGCTAAAGAACGGGCAGCCGTTCCCTGCCCCGCTGGACTCGCGGGTGATAATCTTTTGCTCACCCCAGCGCTGGTCCAGATTGGGCCAGGGGATGGAGTCGATCAAAAGCCGGGTATAGGGGTGCTGGGGATGTTTGATAACGGCCTCGACCTCCCCGGTCTCCATTACCGCACCGCGATAAAGCACGATAATGGATTTGGCGATATGATAGGCGGTGGTCAGATCATGGGTGATATAGATGATCGAAACCCCGTGATCCCGTTGCAGGTTGCGCAGGGTTTCCAGAATACTGGCGCGCAGGGATGCATCCACCATCGACACCGGCTCATCAGCGATCAGCAGGCGGGGTTTGAGCAGCAAAGCACGGGCCACATTGATGCGCTGGCGCTGGCCACCGGAGAGCTGGTGCGGAAACCGCCCGATAATGTCTTCCGGGCGCAGGCCAACTGCGGTGAGGGCTTCATCCATTTTATCGCGGGCTTCCGCCCTGGATTTGGCCAGCTTGAATTTTTTGATCGGCACGCTCAGCAGATGGTCCACCGTGTAAAACGGGTTAAACACCGCAAACGGGTCCTGAAACACCGCCTGCACCTCGCGGCGAAAGGCCAGTTTTTCGCTGCCGCGCAGGGTGCTGATATCCTTGCCACGATAAATAATTTGCCCCGTGGTTGGCGCGATAAACCCCAAGAGCAGCATGGCCAATGTGGTTTTTCCGCTGCCGCTTTCGCCGGCAACCGTTAATATAGAAGGCTCATCCTCACGCAGGGTCAGCGAAAAATCCTGCAATGCGGTGGTGGATTGTTTGCTGATCAAACCGCGAGAATAGACCTTGGAGACATTTCTCAACTCAAGAAGATGGCTCATTTTGCGCCTCCTTATCAAACAGGTGGCAAATCACTGAGCGCCCGCTTTTATCGGATTGCGGCTCGGGGCGGCTGGTTTTGCAAATATCACGCGCCAATTCACAGCGCGGATGAAAGGCACAACCGCCGGGCAGGCGCAGCAATGAAGGCGCCAGGCCGGGGATGCCCTGAAACACACCTTTGTTGTCCAGATTGGGCAAGCAGTTGATCAGCGCCTTGGAGTAGGGCTGCTGTGGGTCGGTGAACATTTGCCGCACAGTGCTGACCTCAACCAACCGGCCGGCATACATAACCGCAACCTTATCCACAAACTGCGCCATCAGGCCCATATCATGGCCGATCAAAATCACCGCTGCGTTGATCTTTTTGCGCACCCGGTCGATGGTTTCCATCACCTGGCGCTGGGTTACCACATCCAGCGCGCTGGTTGGCTCATCTGCGATAATCACCTGCGGTTGCAGCAATATTCCGATCGCAATACAAACCCGCTGCTTCATACCGCCGCTCAGCTCATGCGGAAACATTTTGAACGTGCCGCGCGCCAGATCAACCGATTCCAGCGCCAGCATGCAGCGCTCCTTTGTTTCAGCCTTGCTTTCATTTTCCACATGCGAAATGACCGCATCCACCATTTGCGCCCCGATGCGCATAACCGGATTAAGCGAGTTCATCGCCCCCTGCGGAATATAGGCTATTTTTTGCAGCCGCGATCTGCGCATATCCTCGGCATTCAGCGCCATCAGCTCCGTGCCATCCACATAGACCTGCCCACCCTCAATGCGGCCCGGAGATTTGATCATCTGCATCATCGCCAAAGCCAATGTGCTTTTGCCCGAGCCGGATTCCCCAACGATCCCCAGTTTCTCACCGGCTTTCAGGCTGAAGCTCAAATCATCCAGCGCTTTGGCGCGCCCCGCATCGGTATAATAGGTCACTTCAAGGTTTTGCACCTGAAGCACAGGCGTTTCTGCCGAGACCAATTCGGGGTGTGTATTTTGCACCTGCTCTACATTCATAACCATCACTCCGATTTCCGAATGCGCGGATTGGAAAGCTCGTCCAACCCCATATTGATCAGCGCCAGCGACCCGAGAATCAGGATCATGCCAACCGAAGGGGCCACCGGCCACCACCACCACCCATTAAAAAACGCACCCTGCGCCTGGGCCAGCCAGATGATATTCCCCAAAAGCGGCTCGCGCAGCGGGCCAAGGCCAAGCACCGCAAGGTAGAAAGAGGCAAAAACCGCCAGGAAAATCTGCCCGACAAAAGCCGCCGCCACAAAGGGCATCAGGTTGGGCAGGATTTCCTTGAATATGATCCCCATGTCGCTGACCCCTGAAAGCTTGGCCACCGATACAAACGAGCGTTCTTTCATGGTGAGAACCTGTGAGCGGATCACCAATGTCGGGGCCATCCAGGCCAGCATGACCACAATCAGCGCCATGGTGAAAATCGTAACATCGCGTTTGTCGAGCGAGCCTGCCACCACCACCTGAATCAGCAATACCGGAATTGGGGTCAGTATCTGGCAAACCACGCGGATAACGGAATCGATCCAGCCGCCAAAATAGGCAGAGGTAAAGCCCAGCACCACACCGATAAAAGTGCCAACCCCGCCAGCAACCACACCGATAAAGGCGGTCTGCCACATGCCCACCACCATCACCGCCAGCAGATCACGGCCAAAAAAATCGGTGCCAAACGGATAGGCCCAGCTTGGCGCCCGCCGCGTGGGGGCAGAAAGCGGGTAGGCGTCTTTTGGGTCAATGACCATCAGGCCGACAAGGGTGAAGAGCACCAATGCCAACAGGATTATCAAGCCAAAACCGAGGCTTTTATTGCGACGCAGATAGCGAAAGACTCTTCTGATGCGGCTCGGGGACTGCATCTGGTCTGAGGTTGCGGTTATCGTCACTTTAACATTCCTACTGATTTTTGATTCTGGGGTCGAGGAGCGGGTACAGGAACTCCATCAAGGTCATGATCGTGGCAATGGCGATGGTGATAAACAGCACAATCCCGTAGATTACCGGAAAATCATTGGCGCGAATGGCGTTGATCAGCACCGTGCCAACCCCGGGCAGGGCAAACAGCCCCTCCACAATAATGGCTGAGGTTACCACCGTGCCAAGCGCCAGCGCAAAGCCGGTTACCTGCGGCAGCAAAGCATTTCTGAGGTAATAATCCTTGAAAATCCGCCAGCCTCGCAGGCCTTTATGCTCGGCAAAATTTACGTAATCCTCGCCCTGAATGGTAATGCCCATGCCGCGCATGGTCAGCACCCAGCTTCCGATGGAGCCAAGGATAAGCGCCAGTGCCGGCAGCACCTGATGGCGCAAAAGATCCATGGCAAATGGCCATGACCACTCGGGCACCAGACCTATCGAATAAGCCCCGCCCAGCGGCAGCAGCTTAAGCCGAAACCCAACAAAAAACAGCAGCAACACCCCCATCAAAACCGGCGGCACCCCCATAAACAGCACAAATGGTGTGGAAAAGCTGCGTGCCCAGCCCGGTGCGCGCGGCCAGGCTGCAATGGCCCCAAGCAAATTGCCTATTAAAAATGCAATCAGTGTAGACACCAGCAACAAGCCAATGGTCCAGGGCAGCGATTGCATAATCAATTCTGTTACCGTTACCGGATAGCGGTTCAACGAGTAGCCAAAATCCAGCCGCAGAACGCTTCCGAGATAATCTACATATTGATCCCAAAGCGGCCGATCCAACCCGAATTGTTTGGAAAATGACGCCACGATCCGCTCCAGATCATCGGGGTTGTATCCGCCCAGTCGAGCCAGCTCTGCAAACCGCTCGCGAACCGGATTTACCGATGACAGGCGTGGAATAAAAAAAGTAATGGTAGATGCTGCCCAGATGACAACAAATAAAAACCCGAATCGCCGCGCGATGAGTAAAAGAGTAGCCATTAAATCCCTCTCAACCTCAAAATCAAACCAGAGCCTGCCGAGGCGGGAACCACCCTGTGAATATTCTTTAGTATACTTGAAAACCGTATCATCGCTTACCTGCTTGCCTGTTCAATAAGCCAAAGAGGGCGCTGCACATTTACAGCGCCCCCTTGATTTTCAACCTGCTATTGGGTCGCCTTAAGATTAGCCACCATCAGCAAGGCAGTTTTATGCCAGAAAGCGCCATTTATCCCCAGCCCGACATTGGCTTCTGTTGGCCAATTCGTCCAGTAGGTCTGGTTATAGGCGATCCGGTGCAGCCACTGAATGACCGGCACGTTGATCTGGTCACGCCAGTAGATCTCCAAAGCTTGCGTCGCCAGGCCTTCAAAATCCGGGTGGGTAGACGGGATCACGGACATCTTGGCCATGATCTCGTCATATTCCGGGTTGGCATAGCGCGCGAACTGATACGCGCCAACAGGCTCACCCGGGGTTCCGGCATTGCGGCTGTTGAAGAAATCCAACGTTGCAAACGGGTCTTTCAGGCTGGCACCATGGCCAAACATGTAAAGCCCCGGCGCACCATCAGCCATATTCTGGAACGCATCGGTGCCAAAATTGGTGGAGGAGTCAAAGCCGGCATTACGCAGCATTTCAACCAGAACCGGCACGATATCACTGTGGATACCTTCAAAGCCGGCAATGGTGCTGTCCACGGTTTCGCCGTCTTTCTCCCACATGCCGTCACCATTCAACGCGTATCCGGC
>WFQA01000011.1 GCA_015487255.1 Paracoccaceae bacterium
ACCGCACCGGAGCCGAAATCCGGGTCGGGGTATTCGTCGGTGATGATCGGGATCAACCGGCGGTGCGCTTTCGGCCCCACCGGAATTTCGCAGAGCTTGCCGATGAGGGGCTTGTAGCGCGCATCATCGGGGTGCACCGCCACCGCGCCGTCACCCAGCATGGTTTCGGGCCGGGTGGTGGCGATGGCGATATAATCGCGGGTCTCGCGCAGGGTGACATTGCCGTCTTCATCGCGCTCGATATATTCATAGGTGGCCCCGCCCGCGAGCGGATACTTAAAATGCCACATATGGCCGTCGACCTCGATGTTTTCCACCTCAAGGTCGGAAATCGCGGTCTCGAATTTCGGGTCCCAGTTGACCAGCCGCGTGCCTTTATAGATCAGGCCTTTGTTATACATATCGACAAAGACCTTGAGCACCGCATCATGAAAGCCCTCATCCATGGTAAAACGGTTGCGCGACCAGTCACAGCTCGCCCCCAGCCGCTTGAGCTGCTCGATGATGGTATCACCCGATTGCGCTTTCCAGTCCCATATCTTTTCCAGAAACTTCTCGCGCCCCAGCGCCTTGCGCCCCGGCTCTCCGGCTTCGGCCAATTGCCGCTCGACCACCATTTGCGTGGCGATGCCTGCGTGGTCCTGCCCCGGTTGCCACAGGGTATCAAACCCCTGCATGCGCTTCCAGCGGATCAGGATATCCTGCAAGGTGTTGTTGAAGGCATGGCCCATATGCAAAACGCCGGTCACGTTCGGCGGCGGGATCATGATGCAAAAGGTTTCGTCGCGGCTGGCATTGGCCCCGGCCTTGAAAGCCCCCGCCGCTTCCCATTCCGCATAAATCCGCGCCTCGCTTGAAGCGGCATCAAAGTTCTTTTCCATCGCCATCTGGCACACCCTTGCGTGAATCCCTGTCCGGCTGCTTTTAGCGTGGGCAGAGCATAAAGCAAAGGCCGATTCACAGCCTTACGGGGCGGGGGTTCAGCCGATCATTACCGGCTGCTAAAAATCGCCCTCGGCCGCACGGTTGAGGATTTGCAACATGGTTTCCTTCACCTCCAGCGCCTCGGCCAAAAGCTCGGGTGGCAGGGTTTTGCCGCCATAAATCATCATATCCATATCGAGCGTATAGATCCAAAGCTGCCCTTCGGCATCCTCCACCAGCGATACCCGGCATGGCAGATACGCGGCATAAGCCGGGTCAAATTCCACCATCTTGGCCGCCGTTAGCGGGTTGCAATACAAATATATTTTCAAACCACGCCAGGTCTCGCCGGTCATTGCCTCAACCTGATCCCCCAGCGGCAATTGCCCCACATCCCTGATATTGCGCTCATCGGCAATTGCCTGGATGGACTGGTCAACCTCCTCAAAGGTCAGCCCCCCGGCCACTTTGGCACGCCACACGGTTGCCGCCGCCGAATTGCCGGTCTCCACCAGCCGGTCGGCCATGTTTTTGTAGGTTTCAAAGGCTTTGGGGTCAAACCCGTCAAAAGCAGTTTTGTATTTCCACAGGCCGGGGCCAAACCATGCCACGGCCACCACCGCCAACACCCCGATCAGGGCCAGTAAATTGCGAAGAAACCCCATTTTTCGTATCCTTATATTTTCCGGTATTATTATATCAATTATTATACATATAAATTCTGTATAATCAACTGCGCTAAAATGGATGCATAGTTCGGGCAAAGCAGATATACTTGCCAAAAACACCCCGAGGCCCCATGCCCCGCATTCATGTATTCATCATCGACGGCACCATGAGCCGGCTCAAAAACGGAGAGGAGACCAATGCCGGCCTGCTCTACAAGCTGCTGCACGAGGTGCCACAGGTGAGTGTTGGCTATGATCCGGGTATTCAGGGCAAGGGGATAATGAAATGGGGGCATGTGATTACCGGCCACGGCATCAACTGCTCGATCCGCTATGGCTACGCAATACTGGCGCGGGATTACCGGCCCGGTGACAAAATCTTTCTGTTTGGCTTTTCGCGCGGGGCTTACGCGGTGCGTTCCATTGCCGGGATGATCTCCCGGGTTGGGCTTTTGCGCCCGGAGCACAGCAGCCCAAAGCGCATCAACAAGGCTTTTCGGGTGTATGAAAACTGCACGGACGGGAAAAGATCAGGCCGGTTTCGCCGTAAATTCTCGCATGATTCCACCGAGATAGAGATGATCGGCGTGTGGGATACGGTCAAGGCGCTGGGCCTGCACTTTCCGCTGATTTCCCGCTTTGCCCCGATGGCGACCGAGTTTCATGACCACAGGCTGTCGCCGATCATCAAAAACGCCTTTCAGGCACTGGCGGCAGATGAAAACCGCCGCGCTTTTGCGCCGGTTCGCTGGTTATACCGCCCCGATTGGCCGGGAAGGCTGGAGCAGGCGTGGTTTGCCGGGGGGCATAGTGATGTTGGCGGCCATATCTATGAGCTGCCCGCCGCGCGCAAAGGCTCCAACATATCGCTTAACTGGATGCTGAGCCGCGCCGCCATGTGTGGCCTGCCCCTGCCCAAAGACTGGCAGAGCCGCTATCCGGAGGACCCGCTGGCCCCGATGCTTGGCCCTTATGCCGGGATTAACAAGTTTTTCCTGTTTCGCAATGCGCGCCGGTTTGGCGCACCGCAGGTGGAATATTTACATGAAAGCCTGATCGAGCGGATGCAGCAGTTCCCGCGCTATCGCCCCCGGCTGAAAGGCTATCCGGTTAGTCACCAAGCCGGGTCATCTCTTCGCGAAATACCTTCCGGATGAGCGCTTCAAGCGCCTCCTGATCCGAAATGCCGATGGCTTTTTGCAACTTGGCGGAGAACGCATTAAGAGACGGCGGCACTTCTTGTGCGGGTGCGGGCGGTATTGCCTCTGCCACCACCTCGATATCCGGCTCGGCTTCCTGCAGCAGCAGGTCCACCCGCGCCTCGGGGCGCAGGATCAACAGCTCGCGTTTGGCCTGGCTGCGTTCATCATCATAACGCGACTGCGCTTCGCGGCTGACCATCTCGCGAATCTCGGCCAATATATCCTTCATCGGCATGTTTTCGTGGTTATATTGCGCGATGTCTGGCATGGGCTTCCTTTGTTGCTGGCTGACTATAACATGCTATTCGCCATATGGCACCCAGATGTTTTTCACCTGCGTGGCGTGCTGCAAAAAGCGCTTGCCCTGCCCGGAGGCGGGGTTGAACCAATCCGCATGTGCACGCCATGTGATCTTGAGGTTCCCCGCCGAGCGGGCTTCAAGATCAGCATTTTTGGCCCCGAAATTCCACAGGATGTTCACATCATCATGGTCGGCCAATGTAGGGGCCATGGCGGCGTGATCACCGGTAAGCAGGTTAACGACACCGGCAGGAATATCACTGGTTTCAAGCACTTGCATAAAATCACCCGCCATCAGCGGCGCGGGTTGCGAGGCCAGCATGACCACGCGGTTACCCATCGCCAGTGCCGGGGCCAGCAGCGAGACCATACCCAGCAGCGGCGCTTCATCGGGGCAGATAATGCCCATCACCCCCAAGGGCTCGTTCATCGCCAGCGTGACATGGCGGGTCAGGGTGGAGTGCACCTTGCCGTCATATTTATCAGCGTAACCGGCATAAAAGGCGATGCGCTCAATGGCGAGGTCCACTTCCTCCGCGCCCCTGCTACCGGTCATCAGGTTGAGCCGGTCAGCAAACTCACCCCGCCGCGCTTCCAGATTCTCGGCCAGATAATAAAGGATTTGTGCGCGCAGATGCGGGCTGGAACTGCTCCAGCCCGCCGCTTTCACCGCTGCCGCCACCGCGCCCCGCACATCCTTGCGATTGCCCAGCCCGGCCTGGCTGATCGGCTTTCCTTTAGCCGAATATGCCGTGTAGCTGGCCGCGCCATCGGGGCGCGCCTGCTTGCCGCCGATATAAAATTTCGCCGTGCGGTCCATGGCCTCACTGCCATTGCTGCCAGCGGGAAGCGGTGAGAAATCAACCACTTGCGGTTTGGGTGGCTTCACTTTCGGCGCCGGGTCGTTCAGGTATTCCAGCATGCCCTCCATGCCCCCCTCACGGCCAAAGCCGCTTTCGCCGTAACCGCCAAACCCGGCGGCGGCATCCATCATATTGGTGCCATTCATCCAGACAATCCCCGCCTTCACCCGTGCCGCCGCATCCAGCGCCACGCTCAGGGTCTCGGACCAAATCGAGGCGCTCAGCCCGTAACGGGTGTTATTGGCCAGTTGCACGGCCTCACCCTGGGTGCGGAAGGTTTGCACCGTCAGCACCGGGCCAAAAATCTCTTGCTGCACTACGGTTGAGGCGCTGGAAACATCACTCAAAATACTCGGCGGATAAAAGCAACCCTGATTGGGCAGGGGGTTTTGCGGCTGCCACAGGGTTGCCCCCTCTTGCTGCCCCTTGGCCACGAGCGCTTGAATGTTTGCAAGCTGGCCGGGGTCAACGATCGCGCCAATATCCACCGATTTGTCCAGCGGGTCACCCACCACCAGCTTTTCAGCCCGCGCTTTCAGCTTGGCGATAAACTTTTCCGCCACCGCCTCCTGCACCAGCAGCCTTGAGCCGGCACAGCAGACCTGCCCCTGATTAAACCAGATCGCATCCACCACACCCTCGACGGCGCTGTCAATATCCGCATCATCAAACATGATAAACGGTGATTTGCCGCCCAGTTCCAGCGAGAGCTTCTTGCCCGAACCCGCGGTTTGGCGGCGGATGATCTTGCCCACTTCCGAGGAGCCGGTGAAGGCCACTTTATCAATATCCGGATGCCCCGAAATCGCCGCCCCAGTCTCCCCGGCGCCAAGCACGATATTCACCACCCCGGCGGGCAGCCCGGCCTCGGCGCAAAGCTCGGCAAAGGCGATGGCGGTTACGGGGGTGAACTCCGCCGGTTTCAGCACCACGGTATTGCCCGCCGCCAAGGCTGGCGCGATCTTCCATGCCAGCATCAACAGCGGAAAGTTCCACGGGATGATCTGGCCACAAACCCCAAGCGGGGCATACCCCGGCAGCTCCTCACCCATGATCTCGGCCCAACCGGCATGGTGGTAAAAATGCCGGATCACCAGCGGGATATCAATATCGCGGCTCTCGCGGATCGGCTTGCCGTTATCCATGCTCTCCAGCACCGCAAACAGGCGGGAGCGCTTTTGCAGCAGCCGGGCGATGGCATAAAGGTATTTCGCCCGCTGATGCCCGCTTAAAGCCATCCATTCAGGCTGGGCCTTGCGGGCGGATTTCACCGCCTCATCCACCAGCGCCGGGCTGGCTACGGGGGCGGTTGTCAGCTTCTCGCCGGTGGCCGGGTTGCGCACCTCAAGCCCGTCGGATTTATCCCCCCTGAAGCTGCCATTGATAAAATGTTTCAGGCGCGGATGCGCGGCCAGCCAGGCTTTGGCGGCGCTTGGGTCTTCGGGGGCTTTGCCGTAATCCATTGTTTTCATTATCTCTTCAATTGTGCTCATGGTTTTGGCCTTACGAAATCGCGTGGTGTTTGGCGGCGGAATAACGGCCGGTTGTATGGTGCTCAAGCTGGCGCTCGATATCTGTCAGCAAGCTCGATGCCCCGAAGCGAAACAGCTGCGGTTGCAGGTAATGCGCGCCCAGTTCCTCGCGCATCATGCTCATCCATGTCAGCGCATCCTTGGCGGTGGATATCCCCCCCGCCGGCTTGAAACCCACCTGCGCCCCGCTCAAGGCATTATAATCCCGGATCGCCCGCACCATGGTCAGCCCCACCGGCAGCACCGCGTTCACCGCCTCCTTGCCGGTGGAGGTCTTGATAAAATCCGCCCCCGCCATCATCGCCACCATGCTTGCGCGGTAAACATTGCGCAGGCTGGCGATATCACCGGTGGCCAGAATGGTTTTCAGATGCGCCTTGCCACAGGCCGCTTTCATCTGGCAAATTTCATCATAAAGCGCTGGCCAGTTCTGATTGATCACATGCGAGCGGGTGATGACGATATCAATCTCGCTCGCGCCCATCTCTACCGCATAGCGGATCTCCTCCAGCTTGAGGCGCAGCGGGATCAGCCCGGCCGGAAAGCCGGTGGCCACCGAAGCCACGGCAATGCCGGTGCCCGCCACCTCAGCGGCTGCGGTCTCGACCATGGTCGGGTAAACACAGACCGCGGCCGTCTGCACCGGCTCGCTTAGGCCAAGCTGCGCCTGAATGGACGGATCAAGCGCCATTTTTGCCTTGCCACACAGGCGCTTGACCCGGTTAACCGTGTCATCCCCGGCTAGGGTTGTCAGGTCGATCAAGCCGATGGCCCTGAGCAGCCACGCCGCCTGATGCGCCTTTTTCACCGAGCGCCGTGCTGCATAGCCCTTGCAGCGCCGCTCCACCGCGCTCAGGTTTACCCGTGCATCGCGAAACACCGCTTCATCAAGGGGCATGCCCTTATTCTCACTGCTTTTATCCAGCATTATTGTCTCTTTGGTCAAATAAATTTCCAGATTACTGTGCAGGAAGTTCAGGGGGGAATCAATCGGGAAGTTGCCGGCAAGTGGCCTTCCTGAAGCGCAGCACGCTGCCGCTGGCAAAGACTGACGAATTGATGCTGATGCATTTCACCTCCGTCACCCCAACCCCAAACCGCCAGGCGAAATTTACCGCTTTATTTGATCGGCTGGTGTTTTTGAGGTATAGTAACCGCCCAAGCCGCATAGTACTTCCATATTATATTATCAACCCAAAAGGAGAACATAACATGTCTGTAGCACGCATTACCGAAATTTCAGCATCCTCGACGATAAGCTTTGACGACGCCCTTCAACAAGGTATCAAGCGCGCCGCCAAGACGCTTAAGAACATTGAGGGTGCCTGGGTTGAATCCCAAAAGGTCATCTGTAAAGACGGCGAGATATCCGAATACCGCGTGATGATGAAAGTGACGTTTGTTCTGGAGGGGTGAAGCAGCTTTTGTGTGGCGGGAGTGGTGCGTGCAGAGCACACACCCTACCGCGCTACATGAATTATCTGCCAAATTTCAAAGCACCAGGGGTTAGGTAGCCCCCCGATATAATTTTCGCGAATATCGGCGCGCCTGCCTTCCTCCGCGTTGTATTTTTTGGCAGTCGGGCAGCAGGTCTCGGCAGGCATATAGCGTCTCTCAGGAAGGTTTGGTTGCCTTTTTCCGCCTCGCCACTATAGTTTTTCTTCCAACTCGTCCACATCCTCAGTCGGCGCTTCCGGCAGGTCCGCCTCCTCAATTATTTCCGGCTCGGGGCGCTCGATCAGGGGCAGCATGGCGTCAGACAGCCCGCTGGCCTCTCCTCCGGCGGGCAATGCCCAGCTCAGGGTGTCAAACCCCTCACAATTGCTGCAAACCGGTGCCCATTTGGCATGCACCGCATGGCAGGCCGAGCACACCCATTGCTCCCCGCGCGGCGCGCTCACCGCGCGGGCCAGCCAACTGCGGATCACCTCCTCCGGCGCGCCTTCACCACGCGCGATGGCGGCCATCAGCGCCAGCGAGCGCCCGGTCGGGGCGGCTTCGGGCAGATCTCCCAATGCACGGCGGGCGGCGGGGAAATCCTCTGCCGCGAGATGCAGCTCGGTTTTCAGCAGCGCGGTTTCGGGGTGGTCTGGCCGCAGCTTCAAAAACGGCTGAAACCGGGTCAGGCGCTCGGGTGGAGTTTCATCGGGGTTGATGCTGGCAAAGGTGGCGGCGAGGTCGGGGTGGGGGTTGGCCTCCCATGCTTTTTTCAGCACCCGCACCGCGTTTTTCGGGGTTTTTTCGGCAATGTAAACCTGCGCGGCCAGCACAGCGGCCGGCACCAGCGCCGGGGCGTTGCGATTGGCAAACAGGGCGGATTCCCGGGCCTTGGAATGGTCATTATCAGCATGGGCCGCCATGGCATCGGCCACGCTCAGCACCGCATCGCGGCGGGTGGCCACATCTTTTGGCAGCAGCTTGGCGCGGGATTTGGCCAGCAGGGTCTTGCGCGCCCCGCCCCAATCCTCGGCCCGGGATTGCAGGGTGAAAAGCGTGTCCAGTGTCTCCCCGTGGCGCGGCTTCAGGGCAAAGGCTTTTTCGGCCAGTTTCAGCGCCCGCCCGGTATCACCCTCGGCCAGTTTGGCCTTCATCAAACCGCGAATGCCAACAAAGCGCGTGCGGTCATTGCCCAGCAGTTCTTTATAAATTTCAATCGCCTGGCCCCGGTCTCCGGCCATTTCAGCCGCCTGGGCCGAGATCAGCCTTGTCAGCTCGGGCTTGGCCAGCAGCTTTTCAGCCTTGGCCGCCTTGGCCACCGCCATACTGCCCTCTCCCGAGGCCAGCGCCACCATGCCATCCGCCAGCGCCCGATACCCCCGCGCCGCGCGCCGCTTATCCCAAAACCGGCTGATCGCGGTTTTATCACCACGCAAAAACCGCAGGATCGCCACCAGAAACCCGGCCAGCTTCAACAATATCCAAAACGCCGCAAAGCTGACCAACGCGCCGATCACAAATACCAATGGCGTCAGGCTGATTTCGCGCTCGCCAAAGGCAATGCGCACCTCGCCCGGGGTTTCTTGCAAATAGCTTGCCCCCAGGGCCAGCGCCGTGGCCAGGGCGATGAAAATCGCCGCTTTTATCAAAGACCAGATCATCATTCACCCGCTTCCAGCGCATCGCGCCAAGTTTTGAAGGCCTGTAAAGCCGCCGCCCTTTGTTGCACCTGTGCCAGCCAATCCGCCATCTTATCCGCCGCCGCTTCCGGCAGGCCCTCCGC
>WFQA01000012.1 GCA_015487255.1 Paracoccaceae bacterium
CAGGTGGTGAAACTGGTAGATAAAGCCGATATGCTCCCGGCGCAGCCTCGTGCGCTCGCGGTCCCGGGCCTGCCCGGCCTGCTGCCCGTCAATCCAGACCCCGCCGGAGGTTGGGCTGTCCAGCAGGCCGGCAATTTGCAACAGGGTGGATTTGCCCGCCCCCGAAGGCGCGATCAACCCAACCACCTCTCCAGCCTGCAGCGCCAGATCAGCCCCGTCCAGCACCTTGATTTCGTTGGGCTTGCCTTCAAAATAGGTTTTTGACAGCCCGCGCAGCTCCAGCACCTTACTCATAACGCAGCGCCTCGACCGGGGAAAGCCTGGCGGCGTTGCGCGCCGGAATGATGGTGATGGTCAGGCTCAGCCCGAGCGAAATAACCATGGTGGCGATCACATCCTCCCAGCGCAACCGTGCCGGAATTTCGGTAAGAAATTTGATCTCCGGGTTCCAAAGCTGGTTGCCCGTCGCCCACTCCAAAAAGCGCTGAAGGTCAGCGATATAATAGGCAAAGGAGGTGCCAAGCGCCAGGCCAAACAGGGTGCCGATAATGCCGATCATCGAGCCGCAGATGAAAAATATCCGCATGATGCTGCCTTGCGTCAGCCCCATGGTGCGCAAAATGCCGATATCCCGCCCCTTGTTTTTCACCAGCATCACCAGACCGGAAATAATATTCATCGCCGCAATAAGAACAACCAATGAGAGAATAATAAACATCACCCGCCGCTCTGTATCCAGCGCGGCCAGAAAGGCCCCGTTGGCGTCCCGCCATGTCCAGACCAGCGCGCCGCCGGAGGCCGCGCGCAGGGCGTCGCGCATCTCGCCAACCTTTTGCGGGTCTTGCACCATAACCTCAATTTCATCGGCCAACCCCTCACGATTAAAGAAACTTTGTGCCTCGGCAAAAGGCATGTATATGCGGGTGCGGTCAATATCAGCCCGCCCGACCTTAAAGATATACATCACCTGATAATCGTTGATCCGTGGCGTGGTTCCAAACGGGGTCGCCGCACCATCGGGGGAAATGAGCTGGATGAAATCCCCCACCCGCAGGTTGAGCGCGCGGGCGATACCCTCACCAATCGCCACCCCGTCTTCATATTGCTCGATATCACCGCGAAAGCTTTCGGGCCTGGCAATCAGCGGCAGGTCTTTCAAATCCTCCAGGGTTTCACCATAAATCTGCACCCCGGTATTCTGCCCGTTGGCCGAGGCCATCACCTGCGCCTTGATGATCGGCGCGGCGCGCACCACCCCCTCCACCGCAGCAATCGCGGCGGCCATTTCCGCGTAGTTTTCAATACTGCGGCTGCGGTTGTTGGCCTGATCATATTCGGCTGAATAAACCGTCACATGCGCGTTCACCCCCAGAATTCTATCGGTGAATTCCTCGCGAAAGCCGATCATCACCGCCTGCACCACAATCAATGCCGCCACCCCGAGCATCACCCCGATCAGCGCATACCAGGCGATCACCGAAATGCCACCCTCCTGGCGCCGGGCGCGCAAATAGCGCCAGGCGATGGTCCATTCAAAAGCGGCAAAGGGGCGGGTGCTCAAGGGCTTACACCTCTCTATAAATCTGCGCGCAGCGATCCAGCGCCGCCTCGGGCGACATTTCCTCGCTCTCACCACTGCGCCGGCATGTCAGCTCGACCATGCCATTCTTCAGCCCGCGCGGGCCAACGGTAATGCGCCACGGGCAGCCGATCAGGTCCATGGTGGCAAATTTCGCTCCGGCGCGGGTTTCGCGGTCATCATAAAGCGGCTCCAGCCCGCCGCGTTGCAGCCCGTTATAAAGCTGCTCGCAAACCGCATCGGTCTCCGCCCCGCCCTGCTTGAGGTTGACAATGCCCACCCTGAAAGGGGCAACCGCCTCGGGCCAGATAATGCCGCGCTCGTCATGGTTGGCCTCGATCAAAGCGCCGATCAACCGCGACACCCCGATCCCGTGGCTGCCCATATGCACCGGCACCGGCTTGCCATCGGGGCTGCTGACACGCGCGTTCATCGCATCGGAATATTTAGTACCGAAATAAAAGATCTGCCCCACCTCGATGCCGCGTGCGCTGCGCTGGCGCTCGGCCGGCACTTTTGCAAACAGCGCCGCGTCGTGGGTCTCGTCGGTGCGGGCATAGGGGGTTGTGAATTCGTCAAATATACCTTGGCATTGCGCCACATCGTCAAAATCGATCTTCCGCTCACCAAGGCTCAGCTCGCTGACCGCGCTGTCATAAAACACCTCGGATTCGCCGGTTTCGGCCAGCACCAGAAACTCGTGCGAGTGGTCGCCACCAATTGGCCCGGTATCCGCCCGCATCGGCAGCGCCTTCAGCCCCATACGCTCATAAGTGCGCAGGTAGCTGACCAGATGGCGGTTATAGGCGTGCAGCGCGCCGGCCTCGTCGAGGTCAAAATTATAACCGTCCTTCATGAAAAACTCGCGGCCGCGCATCACGCCAAAGCGCGGGCGCACCTCGTCGCGGAATTTCCACTGAATATGGTAAAGCGTCAGCGGCAATTCTTTATAGGAATTCACCGAATTGCGGAAAATATCGGTGATCAGCTCTTCGTTGGTCGGGCCATAGAGCAGGTCGCGCCCGTGGCGGTCCTTTATGCGTAGCATTTCCTCGCCGTAATCCTCATAGCGGCCGGATTCGCGCCACAGATCGGCGGTTTGCAAAGTGGGCATCAGCATCGGAATATGCCCGGCGCGCTGCTGCTCCTCATGCACGATATTTTCCAGCATGCGCAACACCTTGAAGCCGAGCGGCAGCCAGCTATATATTCCCGCCGCGCTTTGGCGGATCATCCCGGCGCGCAGCATCAACTGGTGGCTGGCGATTTTGGCATCCGCCGGGTTTTCCTTCAAAACAGGCAGGAAATAACGAGAAAGACGCATAAGATAAACTCCGGTTCAGCAATTTATCCCGGTTTAGGCCATGCAAGGGTTGCACGCAACGATCACTTCCCAAATCCCGCAGTTTTCCTTTGCAGAATCACGGGTCTTGGGCTAATAATCGCTCAGATCATGCGAGATGGTTGCCACAATGTTAACCGGCAATCCCCGTGATCTGGCGTTTGACCGCTCAGCAAGCTGGCTCAAGCCTCAGGGAGAAATATAAAGCGGCTCGCCTTTGCGGGCCGTTTTTATGTGGTGGCGATATGTGGCGTTGCCTCGATCGCCTTTGCCAGCGCCTGCAACCGCTTGTCGATGACCTCCCCCGCCAGCGCCTTTGCCTTGCCGTGCAGATGCAGGGTGAGCCGGCCATTGGCCAGATGCAGCGCGGTGCTTTTCAGCATCACCATTTCAGCGCCCGATATCATCGCCCCAAGCCGCATGGCCAGCCCCAGATGGCGGGCGGTTTTGGCCTGATCCTCCGCCAACAGCGCCAAAGCGGCATGGCGCGCCTCTCCGCCGGATTTATAGCGATGCCGCATTGCCAGCGCCAGAAACAACCGCCCCATATGGTCAATTCCGCCCATATTGGCGCGGGTGACAGTCTCAAAGCACATATCGGCGCGATAATCGGGGTGGGCGCGCCAGGTGGTATCATGCAACAGGCAGGCGGCCTGCACCAGGCGCTGGTCGGCCTTGGCAAACAGCCCGTTCAGCCAGTTGTAAAGCGCATCGCCAAAGCCGGGAAAGCGGGCATTGCTGGCCTCCATATAGCGGCAGGCCTCGATCAGCGGGTCGCGCTGGCGCAGGGCCACGGGCATCGCCTCATAAAGCAGCCCCTCGCGAATCCCATAGCTGGAAATGGCGATTTTTGCGGGCTGCAAAACCCCGATAAGCCCCTGCATAACCTGCGCGGCCAGCGGCAGCAGCTTGAGCCGGGCCATCGAGGTGTCGGTCAGGCCCGTCAGGGTTTCAGCACTTTGCTCTGCCACCCAGTTTGCGGTTTCCAGCATTTCTGCCGGTTCGATCTGGTATTCGTGCAACACATGCAGCGGATAGCCGCGCCGCGCCATATCCAGCCGCGCCATGGCCCGCCATGAGCCGCCGACCAAAAACAGCGGCTCAGCCTGCGGCACAGAAATTTTTACAGCGATTTCATTGATCGACCCGCGAATATGCCCCGGCAGATCCCCGTTATGATCCATCAGTTTCAGCGGCCCCAGCGCCGAGGTGCCCCGCGCGCCCACCGCTCCGTTTTGCAGCCGGGCCAGCTCCAGCGAGGCGCCGCCGATATCACAGACCAGCCCATCCGCCCCCGGCCAGCCCAGCAGCACGCCTTGCGCCGAAAGCCGCGCCTCCTCCTCGCCACTGGCCACATGAAGCGAGATGCCGGTTTCACGCATTACCTCTTGGCAAAAATCGGCCCCGTCGCTGGCTTCACGCACCGCCGCGGTGGCCACGGTGGATATTTTCTCAACCCCCATATGTTGCAGCAACAGCGCAAAGCGCTTGAGCGCCGCCAGGGCGCGCAAACGGCCATCGGGCGAAAGCAGGCCGGTTTTGCCCAGCCCCCGCCCCAGCCCGCACATGACCTTTTCATTGAAAAAGTAAGCCGGAGAGCGCGCCGCCCCGTCAAACACCACCAGCCGGACCGAATTGGACCCGACATCGATCACCCCGACCCGGCTAATCATACTCATGGGTCATCATGTTCATGGGTCATCATGTTCATGGGTCAACCTCGGCGCATCTTTGGCCCCGGCGGCCCCACGGCCCGAAAGCGAGGGGTTTTCCATGAAAAACCGGTGGCAGGAAAACAGTTTATCGCCTTGGTGGCGGTGGTAGCTGCCATCTCCGCGCAGCACCCAGCTTTGCGCGGTATCGGCCAGATTGGCGGCCATGATCTGCTCGATAATCTGCGCATGCACGGTTTTGTTCTTGATCGGCACCAGCGTTTCCACCCGCCAGTTCAGGTTGCGCCCCATCCAGTCAGCGCTGGAGATATAGACCCGTGCCCTGGCGCTTGGCAGCCCGTGGCCGTTGCCAAAACAGGCGATTCGCGAATGCTCCAAAAACCGCCCGACCACCGATTTGACCCGGATATTTTCCGACAGGCCCTTCACCCCCGGCCGCAAGCCGCAAATGCCGCGCACCACCAGATCAACCCGCACCCCGGCCTGTGAGGCCTGATAAAGCGCGTCGATCATCTCCGGCTCGATCAGCGCATTCATCTTGGCCCAGATCGCCGCCTTGCGCCCGGCTTTGGCGTGGCTGATCTCGGCTTCGATATTTTCCAGTAAGGTGGATTTCAGGGTCAGCGGCGCAACCGCCAGCCCTTCCAGCTTTTCCGGCGGGGCATAGCCCGAAACATAGTTGAAAACCTTGGTCGCATCGCGCCCCAGCGCCTTGTCACAGGTGAAAAGCGAAAGATCGGTGTAAAAATTGGCGGTGACAGGGTGGTAATTGCCGGTGCCAAAATGGGTATAGGTGGCCAGCTTCTTGCCCTCGCGCCGCACCACGGTGGAGATTTTGGCATGGGTTTTCCAGTCAATGAAGCCATAAACCACCGTGGCCCCGGCCCGCTCCAGCATCCTTGAGAGCCGGATATTGGCCGCCTCGTCAAACCGCGCCTTCAGCTCCACCACCGCGGTCACCGATTTGCCCGCCTCGGCCGCCGCAACCAGTGCCGCCACAATCGGGCTGTCGCGGCTGGTGCGATAAAGCGTTTGCTTGATCGCCACCACATCCGGGTCATGCGCCGCCTGCTCCAGAAACTCGACCACGGTGTTGAAGGTTTCATAAGGGTGGTGCAGCAGCATATCCTTTTGCCGCAGTGCCGCGAAAATATCACCCGAATTATCCTGCACCCGCTCGGGAACGCGCGGGGTAAAGGGCGTCCAGAGCAGGTCGGGGCGCGTGGGCAATATCAGCTCGGCAAGGTCATCCATGCCGATCAGCCCGTCGGTTTCGATCACCTCGTCGGCTTTCACCCCGGTTTCGCGCAGAATCGTATCACGCAGCTCATCCGGCGCATTGGCGGTGATTTTCATGCGGATCACCTTGCCCCTTTTACGCCGCTTCAACGCGGTTTCAAACTCGCGCACGAGGTCCTCGGCCTCTTCCTCCAACTCAAGGTCGCTATCACGCAGCACCCGAAACGCACAGCGGCCCTGCAGCTTGTAGCCGGGAAACAGCTCAGCCACAAACAGCTCCAGCAGCGCTTCGAGCGGCAAAAACCGCAACGCGCCATCTTGGGCATCGGCCAGTTGGTAAAAGCGCGGAATTTGCGCCGGCACCGGCAAAAGCGCATTGAGCCTGGGCTTGCTGCCCTTGCGCTTGAGCTGCAGGGCCAGCGCAAACCCCCCCGAGCCGATAAAGGGAAACGGGTGCGCCGGGTCAAGCGCGATCGGGGTCAGGATCGGGAAAACCTGATCGATGAAGGTCTGGCTCAGGGTTTTCCGGTCCTCCCGCGTCACCTCGTCCGGGCCAAGGATCAGGATGTTTTCGGCTTTCAGTGCCTCGCGCAGCTGGCGCCATGTGGCCTGCTGCTCCGCCATCAGGCCCCGCACGTTTTCATTGATCTTTTCCAGTTGCGCCAATGGTGTCAGCCCGTCAGCCGAGACCAGCCCGATCCCCTCGCGGCACATTTCGCGCAACCCCGCCACCCGCACGGTGAAAAACTCGTCCAGATTGGTGGCCGAGATCGCCAGAAAGCGCACCCGCTCCAGCAGGGGCACGCTTGGGTTGCCCGCCTCCTCCAGCACCCGCCAGTTAAAGGCCAGCCAGGAAAGCTCGCGGTTGATAAACCGCGCCGGGCCGGCCACCGGCAGCGAAACCGTGGCCGGCACAGGCCCGTTGAGGAAATCGGCATCAACCATCGCCAAGCCCGCTCAGATAGGCCGAGGCAAAACGCACCGAAAGCGGCTTTCGGGCCGCCAATGCCGCTTTGTCGAGCGCCTTGACCAGTGCATTGACCTCAGCATAAGAGCGGCCCACCCGCTTCAGCAGATAGGCGATGAGCTTGGGCGAAACCTCCAACTGCCGGTCATCAAACAGTTTTACCATGATCATCGATAGCAGCGTATCATCCGGGGCATCCAGCGCCACAACCGGCACCGATTGCAGCCGCGAGCGCAGGTCCGGCAAGGCCAGCTCCCAGCGCGACGGGGCCTGTTTGCCGGTGAGCAGCAAAGCCCCCTTTGAGGTGTTCATCGTGTTGTAAACATGGAATAATACTTCTTCATTGCCCGCGATCCCGTCCACATCCTCCACCACCAGCGCCGCGGCGGCATCCGCCAGTTGCAGATCACGGGCGGGTATGATGCGCGCCCCGCTCATCGCCGCCCAGACATGGGCAAGATGGGTTTTGCCGCTGCCCTCGGGGCCAACCAGCGCCAGCCTGCCATCGGGCCAGCGCGCCCAGCCATCCAACTGCGCCACCGCCAGCCCATTGCAGGGCGCAACAAAAAAATCGTCCCGCCCGAGGGCCTGGCGCACCGGCAGATCTAGCACCAATTGTTTGACAACGCTCATTCTTCCTCCGGGGCTTGCGGGCCTTTATAGAGCGGGCCATCCATATATTGCTGCATCAAAAACCGCCCCAGCACCCCGATACTGGCCGCCACCGGCACCGCGATCAGCAGCCCGGTAAAGCCCAGCAAAGTGCCAAAAGCCGAGAGCGAGAACATCAGCCAGACCGGGTGCAGCCCCACCGACCCCCCCACCAGCTTGGGGGTAAGAAAATTGCCTTCAACAAATTGCCCGATCACAAATATGCCCGCCACCACCGCAATCCAGATCGGTTGATCCCAGAACTGAAACAGCGCCACACCAATGGAAAGCCCGCCACCGATGATCGACCCGACAAAGGGGATAAAAGAGATGATCCCGGCGATCAGCCCGATCACTGCGCCGAATTGCAAGCCGACCAACACCAGCGAGATGGCATAAAAACTGCCCAGAATGATGCTGACCGTAAGCTGCCCGCGCACAAACCCGGCCAGCACTTTATCAATATCGCGCGCCAAACGGCGGATGGTCGGGGCGTGCTCGCGCGGCAACCATATGTCGATTTTGGCCACCAGCCGGTCCCAGTCATAAAGCAAATAAAAGGAAACCACCGGCGTAACCACCAGCAGGATCAGAAAATCAAGCACCGCCAATGAGGAGTTAAGCACCCCGTTGACCAGCGCCGCGCCTTGATCATTCAGCAGGTTTTGCAGCGAGAGCAGCCCCCGGCGCAGCATCGAATCTTCCACGAATATCTGCGGAAAGCGCTCGCCAAGCCAGTTTTGAAACTGCGCCACCAGTTCCGGGGCCGAGCGCGCCAGGCCAACAAGCTGGTCAATCAGCAGCGGCAGGATAAGCACCAGCGCCAAAACAAAGATCAGCGCGGTGAAAAGCGATATCACCACCGTGGCCCAGACCCTGGAAAAACCCATTTTTTCCAGACGGTCCGCCAATGGATCAAGAAAATAGGCAATCGCCGCCCCGGCAATATAGGGCAGCAGCGCGCCGCCCAGTATCCAGAATACCGCGATCAGCACGAGGGCGGTGATCCCCCACCATTTTAATTGTTTTTTGCTACTCAGGCCCATCATGCGCTCCTATTGAAACTGCTCATTGAGCAGCCGCTCTTCCAGCCCGTGGCCCGGATCGAATAACAGCGCATGGGTAATGCTTGGTTCGATGGCAATATCCACCCGCACCACATCGCGCACATCGGAAGAATCCGCCACCGCGGCCACGGGGCGTTTTTCCGGCTCCTGCACCTCGATGCTGATATCCGCATCCATTGGCAAAAGCGCGCCGCGCCAGCGCCGGGGACGAAAGGCGGCCACGGCGGTGAGGGCCAGAATATTGGCCCCGATCGGCAAGATCGGCCCATGGGCGGAATAATTATAAGCGGTAGAGCCAGCCGGGGTGGAAACCAGCGCCCCATCACAAACCAGATTATCCATACGCACCTGCCCGTTGACCGAAATCCGCAACTTGGCTGCCTGAGGCCCCATGCGCAGCAGCGAAACCTCGTTGATCGCCAGTGCCTCGGCCACCCTGCCATCCTGACAGGTGCTATGCATTCTCAACGGGTGAATCTCGGCAAGCTCGGCGGCTGTGATGCGCTCTGGCAGGTTATCTTCGCTGTATTCATTCATCAAAAACCCGACCGTGCCCTGATGCATGCCATAAACCGGCATTGGCAGGTTTTGGGCGGCATGCAGGGTGGAGAGCATAAATCCATCGCCCCCCAGCGGGACAATCACCTCGGCCTCGGCCACCGGGCTTTGCCCGTAAACATGCACCAACCGCCGCTTGGCCGCCTGCGCCTTTTCGCTGCCGTTTGCGGTAAAATGTATTTTTTCAAACGCCATGCAGCCTCCTGATCTGAGGCTATATTTGCAATGATGGGCGCGGTTTACAAGCGCGCAATTCAAGCATTGCGGACAAATCACCCCAAGCGGCACCCCTCTGCAATTGCCTGACGGACTCGCCAGCAGCTGGCTCTGGTGCCCTCGGCGTGGTCAGTTTTGCTGCGCAAAACAAACCACACCTTTGGGCGATGGCGGCGCGCAAAGGTTGCACTGTGTTGAAATATCGCAGCCGCGCCGCGCTGCAACACCTGCTCTTGCGTCAAACACAAAACCAGAGCACCCCCACGCCTGACACAGGCACCAAGATCAAGGCGCGGCGCGGGCATGCCCCAACCACAAGCACACCGCCAAACGCGCCGCTACCGAGCGAAGCGAGGCCACGCCCGGCGGGAGACGGCTTGCAGCAAAGCTGCACGACGCTCGACCGGCGGGAATACGACGGGGCAGGCAACGCCTAATGCCGGGCACCCATACACGCCCGGCGTTTTTTGGTTGTGCCAGCGGGGCAATCCCCCCTATAGGAAGGCTAAGCAAACACAGGAGCATAGCATGAGCACCGATTCAGCATTCTTCACCGAGACCCTCGACACGCGTGACCCCGAGATCAAGGCCGCCATCACCGGCGAGTTGAGCCGCCAACGCAACGAGATCGAGCTGATCGCCAGTGAAAACATCGTCTCGGCGGCGGTGATGGAGGCGCAAAGCACCGTGCTGACCAACAAATACGCCGAAGGCTACCCCGGGCGGCGCTATTATGGCGGCTGTGAATATGTCGATATCGCCGAGACCCTCGCCATTGATCGCGCCAAGCAACTGTTTGGCTGTGAATATATCAACGTGCAACCCCATTCCGGCTCGCAGGCCAACCAGGGGGTATTCAATGCGCTGATCAAACCCGGTGATACAATACTGGGCATGAACCTCGCCTCAGGTGGCCATCTGACCCACGGGGCCAGGCCCAACCAGTCGGGCAAGTGGTTCAACGCGGTACAATATGGTGTGCGCAAAGAGGACAACCTGCTCGATTATGATGAAATGCGCGCGCTGGCGCTGGAGCACAAACCGGCACTGATCATCGCCGGTGGCTCCGCTATTCCGCGCCAGATCGATTTTGCCAGGTTCCGCGAAGTGGCGGATGAAATCGGCGCGATCCTGATGGTTGATATGGCGCATTTTGCCGGGCTGGTGGCAGCGGGCGAGCACCCCTCGCCCTTCCCCCATGCCCATGTCGCCACCACCACCACCCACAAAACCCTGCGCGGCCCGCGCGGTGGGATGATTCTGACCAATGATGCCGCAATCGCAAAAAAGGTCAATTCAGCAATTTTTCCCGGCATTCAGGGCGGCCCGCTGATGCATGTGATCGCCGCCAAGGCCGTGGCCTTTGGCGAGGCGCTGCGGCCCGAATTCAAGGATTACCAGAAAGCCGTGATCGCCAATGCGCAAATTCTGGCCGAAACCCTGATCAAGGGCGGGCTTGATATCGTATCCGGCGGCACCGACACCCATTTGCTGCTGGTCGACCTGCGGCCAAAGGGCGTAAAAGGCAATACCACCGAAGAGGCATTGGGCCGCGCCAACATCACCTGCAACAAAAACGGTATTCCGTTTGACCCCGAAAAACCGATGGTGACCTCGGGCGTGCGGCTCGGCTCGCCTGCGGGCACCACGCGGGGCTTTGGGCAAAAAGAGTTCGCCGCCATTGGCGAGATGATCATCGAAGTGGTGGACGGGCTGGCGGCAAATGGCGCCGTGAACAACGGCGAAGTGGAGGCCAGAGTGGCCCGAAAAGTGGCTGATCTCTGCGTCAGATTCCCTATGTATCCCAATCTCTAAAATACCACATTTTGTGGGCCCATACCGATTTTAGACGAGATTTATGCATTTCGGTAACATTCCGGTAACCTTTCTGAGCGATAGCTTAAGCACGGCAGCAAGGAACCGGAGGCACCGAAAATGGACATACAGGCATTGATCTTTGATGTGGATGGCACGGTGGCGGAGACCGCCGACCTCCACCGCGCGGCCTTCAACCGCGCCTTTGACGAGCACGGCCTTGGCTGGCATTGGGACCGGGAAATTTACAGCAATCTGACCCCGGTCGCCTTTAGCCTGCCCAAGCTGCGGCTGTTTGCGCTGGCGGCGCGGCGCTGCGGGCACGGGCATGTGCCTGCCTTTGAGATGCTGGCAAAAATCGCGGCCCGCAAGTCGCGGCTGTTTGGCAATATGGTGCGCGAAGGTGCGGCCCGGCTGCGCCCCGGTGTGGCCCGGCTGATGCAGGAGGCCCGCCGTGAAGGGCTTTCACTGGCTGCGGTCTCGACCAGCACCAGAGCCGAGGCCGAGGCCCTGCTCACCGCCACGCTTGGCTTTCAGGCGCTTGGCTGGTTTTCCAGCCTGCAAACCGCCGAAAATGCCGGGGTACCGCCAACCCAGCGCAGGCTTTATCGCCAAGCGCTGGATGATATGGGGCTGGCTGGCCGCCGGGCGATTGCCATTGAGAGCAGTGATTCCGGCTGTGCCGCCGCCGCAAGTTGTGGCATTGCCGTGATCGTCACGCCGGGCATGTATACATCCTCCAACCGCTTTGAACGCTCCCGGCTCACGGTCAGTGATCTTGGCGAACCCGCCGAGCCGTTTACCGTGCTCAAGGGCCGTGCGGGGGGGCATTCATTTATCAGCCCGGCGCTGCTGCGGCAAATAATTTCACCCGATGTTGCCGCCGCTTAACCCGCTGTTCACCGCTTTGGCCCAAATTGGGGGAAATAAAGGCGGAGGCATGATGCGACTATTAATTCTTACGGCAGTTTTAGCCGGGCTCCTTACGGGCGGCCCTGCCCGCGCGCAAGAGGGGCCGGTTGTCAGCTTTGGTGCCAGCACGCTTGGCGCAACGCTGGAGATGGGCTATCGGGTAAGCCCAAATTTTGGCCTGCGCGGTATTGCCGGTTTTGGCAATATGAATTTCGCCACCACCTTCAGCGGCGCGCCGGTGCAGGGCAACGCCAATATTGGCGGTTACGGGGTATTGGGTGATATTTACCTTGGTGGCGGCGTGCGGCTTTCAGCCGGGGCGGTTGCGCCGGGGTATGGTGCTGAAATGTCGATCACCGGCGATATCACCATCGATGGTAATACGGTCAATAATGTCGATATTGCCGCCTCGCTAAGCAGCACCAACCAGTTTGCCCCGATGCTGGCAATCGGCTATGAAAAGACCTATCGCAACAACTGGGGCATTTCGGCTGATATCGGCGCGATGTATACGGGCGGGTTTAGCCTCAGCGCCACTGATAACAGCGCCCAGATCACGCAAGCCGATCTCGATGCCGAGTTGGCAGATACCAATACCGAGCTGGGGCAGATTATTATTTTACCCTATATCAAGCTGGGGGTCAGCTTTCAGTTTTAGCATGAAAGCCGGTAAATTGCCGCCCTGCCCTTGCAAGCCGGCAAAAACCGGTTAAGTTTCTGCCATGTTTGATTCCCTCTTCAAGCGCCTGCGCGCCGAACCGATCCCCGACCCGCTTGAGGCCGATGATGCCCGCCTTGCCCTTGCCGCGCTTCTGGTGCGGCTGGCACGCACCGATCAGGATTATGCCGAGGTTGAAAAAACCCAGATTGATACGATCCTCAGCAAACGCTACGCCCTTTCGGATACCGAGGCCGCCGCGCTGCGCGTAGGCGCGGAAACGGTCGAGGGGACTGTTGGCGATACGGTCCACCTGACCCGGCTGATCAAATCCGCCATCCCCTATATCGACCGTTACGCGCTGGTGGTTGATCTTTGGCGGCTGGTGCTCGCGGATGGCTCGCGTGACAATGCGGAAAACCAGTTTTTACGGCTGGTGACCAGGCTTGTCGGGGTTAATGATGTCGATAGCGGCATGGCGCGGCAAGAGGCGGCAAAGTAAGCGCCCCCAAGTCATTATCCGCTTCCCGGTCTCGTTCAACTTTGAAAAATACTCAGGGGGGGGGAGCAGCGCAGCTTCTTGCCGAGCGCAGCGAGGCCACGGCGTCGCGATTCCCATTTTTTAAGCTTGCTTCAAAAATGCCGCCGCATTGGCAGCCCGCGCCACACCTAACCTCAAGGCGTTTTGCGTTTGATTTGAATCGGTTTTACCATTGAACGCGATTGTTTCACAATCACTGCCTCAATGGTAAAACCGACAGGTGGTTCAGACAAAACGCAAAACGCTTTAAACCGAGCGTTTCAGCAAAACCGAACCCACTGAATAGCCGGCACCAAATGAGCAGATCAGCCCCAACTCGCCATCCTCGATATCCTCTGAATAGTGCGAGAAGGCTATGATCGAGCCGGCCGAAGAGGTATTGGCATAATCCTGCAAAATATTGGGCTGCTCGCCAGCCTCCGGCACCCGGCCCAGCACTTTTCTGCCGATAAAATCATTCATCGCCTTGTTGGCCTGATGCAGCCAGAGCCGCTTTAGCTCATCCGGTCCATGCCCGGCCTCCTTAAGATGGGCAAGAATGTGGTTCGAGACAATCGGCAGCACCTCCTTGAATACTTTCCGCCCGTTTTGCATGAACTGCATATCACGGCGGTCCTTCATCCCGTCAGGCCGGGAGCGGCGCAAAAAGCCGTTATTATTGCGGATATTGTTGGAAAATTGCGTCAGGCATTTGGTGGAGAGCACCTCAAAATGCGCGCCCGGCGCATCCGCTTTGCGCTCGATGAGCGTGGCGGTGCAGACATCACCAAAGATAAAGTGGCAATCCCGGTCGCGCCATTCCAGATGCGCCGAGCAAATCTCGGGGTTAACCACCAAAACCGCCCGCGCCGAGCCGGAGCGGATCATGTCACTCGCGGCCTGAATGCCAAAAGTTGCTGATGAGCAGGCGACATTCATGTCAAAGCCAAAGCCGTTTATCCCCAGCAGGTCCTGCACCTCGATGGCAATCGCCGGGTAGGCGCGCTCCATATTCGAGGCCGCCACGATCACGCAATCCACATCCGCCGCGGTTTTGCCCGCCTGTTTCAGTGCCTTGGTGCAGGCATCCAGCGCCATTTCGGCCATCACCCCCGGCTCGTTATCCTCACGCTGGCGCAACAGCGGGTGCATAACGCCCGGGTCAAGCACGCCGGATTTATCCAACACATAGCGCTGGTGGATACCGCTGGCGGCAACGATGAATTCACTGCTGGAATGGGCCATCTCCGGCACCTCCCCCGCGGCGATCTCCTTGGCATTTTCGGTGTTGAACCTATCTGCATAGGCATTGAAGGCTTCCACCAGTTCATCATTGGTGATCACCTCATCGGGTGTGAAAACGCCAGTGCCGGAAATAACGGGTTGGTGCATGGGAGGCTCCTAAACAGTTTCAGACAGTTGAAACTATTTTGCCCCACAGGGTCAAGCACCTTTGCGGCCGTGCTGGCCGCAAAGGCGTTTTGTAAGCTACACCTCGGAATGCGGCGCAGCAGCTCCTATTTTTGGATAAAGCACCACACGGGTGCCTGTTGGCACCAGTTCATAAAGCTCTTCCACTTGCGGGTTGATCAGCCGCGCACAACCGTTGGATACAGCAACCCCGATGGTGCGCGGGTTGTTGGTGCCGTGAATGCGCAGCATGGTATCACGCCGGGTGCGCACATTGTGCAGATAAAGCGCGCGTGCCCCAAGCGGATTATTGATGCCACCGGGCATAGGGCCATTTTCATAAATCCCGCCCTCCATGAAGTTGGCAAAAGCCTCCGGGCTGCGCTCCAACATATCCTTGGTGGGGCGCCATTCGGGCCATTCAACCTTGCGGCCAACATAAAACTCGCCGGGGTGATAAAGATTGCCACGCCCGATGCCAACGGTGTAGCGAATGGCGCGCTGGTCTTCCAGAGTCCAGTAAAGCGTGTATTGGTTGGGGTCGACAATAACGATCCCCGGCTCGAATTCGGCACGGATACGCACCTCGCGCGGCATATACTCTTCCGGGAGGACATAGGCCTCACCCAGTTTATGCGCTTTGGCCGGCACAACACCCAGCACAGTAGCAGCCGCACTGGCTGCCAAAAACTTACGACGGTCTAACATGGCGAAATCCTTTGATTTTCAAATGGTCCTGATCTGCGGGTAAGATATAATCCGACTTGGGTTGAATTTAGCCTAAACAACAGAGGGAATGGCAATAACTTTTCCGTTATTTACCCAAATTTGCCCGGATTGCAAGAAAACTGTGGCACTTGCGCCGCGCCTTTACTGTGCCGGGCCGGTTTATAGCGGCTTTCTCACTGCAAAAAGGGCTATGATTCAGCGCTGATCCTGCCTAAAAGGGCGCGAATCCAAAGCGCAGGAGAACTCCATGCCCACCGTGACCGCATCCGAGCCGGCCATCACCCCCGAAATCATCCGCAAGCACGGGTTGAACCAGGCCGAATACCAGCTTATCCGCGAGTTGATAGGGCGCGCGCCAACATGGACCGAGCTGGGTATTTTCAGCGCCATGTGGAACGAGCACTGCTCTTACAAATCCTCCAAGCGCTGGCTGCGCACCCTGCCGGTCACCGGCCCGCAGGTTATCTGCGGCCCCGGCGAAAATGCCGGCATTGTCGATATTGGTGATGGCCAATGCGTGGTGTTCAAGATGGAGAGCCACAACCACCCGAGCTATATCGAGCCATATCAGGGCGCCGCCACCGGCATTGGCGGCATTCTGCGCGATGTGTTCACCATGGGCGCGCGGCCCATAGCGGCGATGGATGCGCTGAGCTTTGGCGAGCCTTCCCACCCCAAAACCCGCCAGCTTGTGCATGGGGTTGTCGAGGGCATTGGCGGCTATGGCAACTGCTTTGGCGTGCCCAATGTCGGCGGCGAGACCCGCTTTCACAAAAGCTATAACGGCAATTGCCTGGTCAACGCTTTTGCCGCCGGGCTGGCGGATACCGATAAAATATTTTATTCGGCGGCTTCCGGCGTGGGCATGCCGATTGTTTATCTCGGAGCCAAAACCGGCCGCGATGGTGTGGGCGGGGCCACCATGGCAAGCGCCGAGTTTGACGACACCATCGAGGAAAAGCGCCCCACGGTGCAGGTGGGCGACCCGTTCACCGAAAAGCGCCTGATGGAAGCCACGCTGGAGCTGATGGCCACCGGCGCGGTGATTTCGATTCAGGATATGGGCGCGGCGGGGCTGACCTGCTCGGCAGTGGAAATGGGCGATAAAGGCAACCTTGGCGTGGTGCTCGACCTTGAAAAAGTGCCCTGCCGCGAGGTGGCGATGAGCGCCTATGAGATGATGCTTTCCGAGAGTCAGGAGCGCATGCTGATGGTGCTGCGGCCTGAAAAAGAGGCCGAGGCCAAAGCGGTGTTTGACAAATGGGACCTTGATTTCGCCATTGTCGGCCACACCATTGCCGAAGACCGATTTCTTATCCGCCACCATGGTGAGACCAAGGCCGACCTGCCCCTAAAAGCCCTTTCCGGCGAGGCCCCGGAATATGACCGCCCATGGGTGCAAACCCCATCAGCTAAGCCCTATACCGACACCCCCGACATCAACCCCGCCGAGGCCCTGCTGCGGCTGGTCAGTTCGCCCAACCATGCCTCCAAGGCCTGGGTCTGGCAGCAATATGACCACATGGTGCTGGCCGATACAGTGCTGCGCCCCGGCTCTGACGCGGGCGTGGTGCGCGTGCATGGCACAAAAAAGGCGCTGGCTTTTACCAGTGATGTCAACCCGCGCTATTGCTTTGCCAACCCCGAGATGGGCGGCGCGCAGGCGGTGGCCGAGGCTTACCGCAACCTCTGCGCCACCGGGGCCAGGCCTTTGGCCACCACCGATAACCTCAATTTCGGCAACCCCGAAAAACCCGGGATCATGGGGCAGCTCGTGGGCTGCATCAAAGGCATCGGCGCGGCCTGCAAGGCGCTTGATATGCCGATCGTTTCGGGCAATGTCAGCCTCTATAACGAAACCGACGGCACCGGCATTCACCCCACACCAACCATCGGCGCGGTTGGGTTGCTGAATGATCTGGAGGAAGTTATCCGCATGATTCCCAAAGGGGGAGACAAGCTGGTGCTGCTGGGCGAAACCAGAGGCCATCTCGGCCAATCCGCCCTGCTGGCCGATGTGCTGGAGCTGGAAATCGGCGATGCACCGGTGGTGGACCTTACTGCCGAACGCAAAGCGGGGGAACTGGTGCGAAAGCTGCATGCGGAGGGGCATATTTCCGCTGCGCATGATATATCCGATGGCGGCATAGCCCTGACAGTGACCGAGATGTGCCTTGCCGGGAAAACCGGTGCCGAGATTGCGCCCCACGCCACCCTGCCCGCCATCAACTGGCTGTTTGGCGAGGATCAGGCGCGCTATTTGCTCAGCGTGCCGGAAGCAAGGCTGGAAGCCCTGTTTGATGCCGCCCGTGCGGCGGGGGTTCCGGCGCAGGAGATCGGGCATTTTGGTGGTGATTTCGTGGCATTGGATGATATCTTCATCCCGCTGGAAACACTTGCCTATGCGCATGGCACCGGTTTTGAGCAGGTGCTGGGCTAGGCTGCGCCAATCTCGCCCCTTGCATGGGCGGGTTGCTTTGCTTAAATAACCTAGCAAATTACTAGGAGTATCCCCATGGCGATTGAAGCCGGAAAAATCGAGGCGCTGATCCGCGCTGCCTTTCCCACCGCAGAGATCCGGGTTGATGATCTGGCTGGCGATGGCAAGCATTATGCCGCCTCGGTGGTGGCAGAAGAATTCAAAGGGCTGAACCGGGTCAAGCAACACCAACTCGTTTACAAGGCGCTAAAGGGTAAAATGGACGGGCCATCGGGCGAGCTACATGCCTTGGCGCTGACCACAAAGGCCCCGGAATAGATGGATTACCGCCTGATCATTCTGGCTGTGGTTTTGCCGCTGGCCGCCGCCATTCTGCTGGAGGCATGGCTCAAACGCGGCAAAAAACCCCGGCCCTTGGCTGAGCGCATGCAGGATGGCACGACGGCAGATCAAAGCAGCAATATTCCCCTGGGCATGGAGGCCACCGACATTGAAAGCGTGGAGCACGCCCAGCGGCTCAGCGAGGCCGCCTCGCAAAAGAACCACGATGTGAAATTCAGATAGAATCAAAGAAACCGGAGATCAACATGACCAATGCAGCAGAGCAAATCCAGAGCGATATCACCGACAATGCCGTTGTGCTTTATATGAAGGGCAATGCCCAGGCGCCGCAATGCGGGTTTTCCAGCCGCATTGCCGGGGTGCTGAACTTTATGGGGGTCGAGTATAAAGACGTGAACGTGCTGGCCGATGAGGCGATCCGCCAGGGGATCAAGGATTTTTCCGACTGGCCAACCATTCCGCAGCTTTATGTGAAGGGTGAGTTTGTCGGCGGTTGTGATATCGTCACCGAAATGGTGCTTTCGGGTGAGCTGGATACATTGCTTGAAGAAAATGGCGTGGCATTCAGCAAAGAAGCCGCCGACAAGGTGCGCGAAGCCAACGCTTAGAGCAAACTCAATGGCCGCGCCCCGCCGAGCGCAGCGAGGCCATGGCCCAAACGTTTATGCTGTGTTGCGCAGCAACGCAGTATAGACGGAGGGTTTTTCGCTGACTTTAACGATGCGCTTTGGGCCGAAGCCGGGGTTGCCTTTGCTCGGGGCGGGGTAACAAGGTTTGTAAGTTTCTCGGCCATGCGCCACCCCACCCACTCCGCAAAGGCACGTTTTCAGCAAAGCTGAAAACCGGTCTGGCGACGCCGGTGGCCTCGCTTCGCTCGGCGGGGTTTGCCGTAATGCCGTATTAGCGTTGGTTGAGTTTCATCGCCTGTTCAACAGTGCCGCGCAGGTTTAGATCGTGGCTGAGAAGCTGGTGTCAGTCTTGCCTGATCCCATTGCGCTGCGCCGAAAGGCTTTAAGATTGCAGAAGAAATTCCCAACCAAATACCGCCACCCATACATTATCTCATCAATTTCCAGCGGCTCTTTGCCCATGTATCCGTTCAGGTCAGTAGAAAAGACGGGGGCGACCATACCTGCAAACATCCATTTTTTCGCCAACACAACTCATATTCACGCACTTCCCGCGCGAAAACCGAAAAGATAGCAGGCCAAAAGAAACAAATTAAACCGCCCCACCAGAATTTATCCGGGTTAGGGTGAAATTGATACGATTGGGGGATTCACAAACCGAATCACTTGTGGCATAATTTGTCTTATCCGGCATCAGATCGGCAAAAACACAGGCAGAAAAATGGAAAACTCAGATAAATCACGGGGCGTTGTGGGGTATATCGCGTCGATCTTCGTCGTTGTCCTTGTGGCCTATTTTTCCTATTCGGCAGTTCAGGGGCCCTACGGGCTGCTCAGCCTGTTTAAAATCGAAGCGCGCGAGGCCCAACTGCAGCAACAGTTGGATGAAATCACCCAACAGCGCCTGATCGCGCAGAACCGCGCCTACCGGATGTCTGACGAGTATCTTGATCTTGACCTGCTGGATGAACAGGCCCGTAAAGTGCTTGGCCTGATCCGTGGTGACGAAATTATCATTCAATAACCTCACCTGCCCCGCATTTTTATTGCCATGCATACCGCCATGCAAAAAATGCATGTAATTTCCCTTTTGGCTGCTATATACTGTGGTTTAACGCTAAACTACCCCGGGAGGCCCACATGGCCAGTGCCAAGAAAACAGCCAAAAAGCCAGCAAAAACATCCAATTTAGATAAAGAGGAATTGCTGGAGTTTTACCGCGAAATGCTGCTGATCCGGCGGTTTGAGGAGAAAGCCGGCCAGCTTTACGGCATGGGGCTTATTGGCGGTTTTTGCCATCTCTACATCGGGCAAGAGGCGATTGTGGTTGGGCTTGAGGCCAATGCCAAAGAGGGTGACCAGCGCGTCACCTCTTACCGTGACCACGGCCATATGCTGGCTTGCGGCATGGACCCAAAAGGCGTGATGGCCGAGCTGACCGGGCGCGAGGGGGGGTATTCGCGCGGCAAGGGCGGCTCGATGCATATGTTCTCGCGCGAGAAAAACTTTTATGGTGGCCACGGGATTGTCGGCGCGCAGGTGCCAATAGGTGCCGGGCTGGCCTTCGCCAACTGGTATCGCGAGAATGACAATGTGAGCTTTGCCTATTTTGGCGATGGGGCTGCCAATCAGGGCCAGGTTTATGAAACCTTCAACATGGCCAGCCTGTGGAAGCTGCCTTGCGTTTTTGTGATTGAAAACAACAAATATGCCATGGGCACCAGCCTGCAGCGCGCCTCCTCCACCCCTGATCTTTACACGCGCGGCGCGGCTTTCGGCATCCCCGGTGAAGCGGTGGATGGCATGGATGTGCTGGCGGTCAAGGCCGCCGGTGAAAAGGCGGTGGCCCATTGCCGCGCCGGCAAGGGGCCGTATATTCTGGAGATGAACACCTATCGCTATCGCGGCCATTCCATGTCTGACCCGGCCAAATACCGCACCCGCGAAGAGGTGCAGAAGGTGAAGGAGGAACGCGACCCGATCGACCATGTGCGCGATCTGCTGCTCACCGGCAAACACGCCTCCGAGGCGGATCTGAAGGTGATTGACAAAGACATCAAGAAAATCGTTATCGAGGCGGCGGATTTCGCCAGCGAAAGCCCCGAGCCAGCCTTGAGCGAACTTTACACAGACATTCTTGCGGAGGCGAACTAATGGCCATCAATATTCTCATGCCCGCGCTTTCCCCCACCATGGAAGAAGGCAACCTTGCCAAATGGATGGTTAAAGAAGGGGATAGCGTGGAGAGCGGCGATATCCTTTGCGAGATCGAAACCGATAAGGCGACTATGGAATTCGAAGCGGTGGATGAAGGGGTGATCGGCAAGATCCTGATCGCCGAGGGCAGCGAGGGCGTGAAGGTCAATACCCCGATCGCCGTGCTGCTTGAGGAAGGCGAAAGCGCTGATGCCGCGCCAGCCGCAGCCCCGGCAGCCGCCGCGCCCCGCGCGGAGGAGGCCCCTGCTCCCGCCGCCGCCACCCCGGTTGCCAGCACCCCGGTCGAGCAAGACCTGCCCGCCGGCACCACCTTCAAATCCCAAACCGTGCGCGAAGCCATTCGCGATGCGATGTCCGAGGAAATGCGCCGCTCGGCGGATGTATTCCTGATGGGTGAGGAAGTGGCGCAATATCAGGGGGCTTACAAGGTCTCCCAGGGCATGCTGGACGAGTTTGGCCCCAAACGGGTGATCGACACCCCGATCACCGAGCATGGCTTTACCGGCATTGCCGTGGGGGCGGCTTTTGCCGGTCTCAACCCGATTGTCGAATTCATGACCTTCAATTTTGCCATGCAGGCGATTGACCAGATCATCAATTCCGCCGCCAAAACCCGCTATATGTCAGGCGGGCAAATGACCTGCCCGATCGTGTTTCGCGGCGCCAATGGTGCCGCCTCCCGCGTGGGGGCCCAGCACAGCCATGATTACGCCACATGGTATGCGCAGGTGCCGGGGCTGAAGGTGGTAATGCCCTATTCGGCGGATGATTATAAAGGCTTGCTGAAATCGGCGATCCGCGACCCGAACCCGGTGATCTTCCTTGAAAACGAAATCCTCTACGGGCGCTCGTTTGATGTGCCTGAAATCGAGGATTACACCGTGCCCATCGGCAAGGCCCGCATCTGGCGCGAGGGCGACGATGTGACGATTGTCAGCTTTGGCATTGGCATGCAATATGCGCTTGAAGCGGCAGACAAGCTGGCCGAGGAAGGCATTTCAGCCGAGGTGATTGATCTGCGCTCCCTGCGCCCGATGGATACCGAAACCGTGCTTAAGAGTGTGATGAAAACCAACCGTTGCGTGACCGTGGAAGAGGGTTTTCCGGTGGCATCCATCGGCGGGTATATCTCGGCCACCATCATGCAGGAAGCGTTTGATTATCTGGATGCACCGGTGATAAATTGCGCCGGTAAAGATGTGCCGATGCCCTATGCGGCCAACCTCGAAAAACTGGCGCTGGTGACCACTGAAGAAGTGATATCAGCCGTTAAATCAGTAACTTACCGTTAGGAGCGGATCATGCCAATAAATATCCTGATGCCCGCGCTTTCGCCCACCATGGAAGAGGGCACCCTTGCCAAATGGCTTGTGAAGGAAGGCGACACGGTTGAATCCGGCGACGTGCTTTGCGAGATCGAAACCGACAAGGCGACGATGGAGTTTGAAGCGGTGGATGAAGGGGTGATCGGCAAGATCATCGTGGCCGATGGCACCGAGAATGTTGCGGTCAACGCCCCGATCGCCGTGCTGCTGGAGGAAGGCGAAAGCGTTGACGATATCAGCGCCGCCCCCGCCGCAGCAGCGGCCCCAAGCCCTGCACCAAAAGC
>WFQA01000013.1 GCA_015487255.1 Paracoccaceae bacterium
CACCACCAGATTCACCTTGCCAGCCATAACCGCTATCTTATCCGGCAGCTCGAATCGGTGCATCGCACCATGGCGCTGCTGACCACCACCTCACTGGCCGCCGAGGGGCGCGGGGAGGATGCGCTGGCTGAACATGCCGCCATCGTAAAGGCAATTGCCGGGGGGGACAGGGCCGGGGCGGATAAGGCCTTGCGCGACCATATATCAAAGGCTTATGAAACGAGGCTCAAGCAAGATGCCACGGAGAGCCTGCCATGAATAAAGTTGCCCAAACCCTGCGGTCCAGAGACTGGATCAAGGATTGCCGGGAAGACATTCCCGACCTTGAAACCGCCTTTGATATGCAGGATGCCGCCCTGGCCGAGATCGCTCCCGAGCGCGGCGGATTTGCCGGTTATAAAATTGCCTTCAATTCACTTGCCTTGATGGAAAAGCTGAATATTCCGCATCCGGGCATGGGGCGGGTCTTTGCGGACCAGGTCTGCGAGAGCGGTGTGAGCCTTGATGTGGCTGATTACAAATATTTCATGATCGAGCCGGAAATCGCTGCGGTTTTGGCGGAGGATCTGACCCCCGGCACCAATTACACCCCCGCACTGGCAGAAGCCGCCGTTGAGCGCTATTTCCCGGCTTTCGAGCTGCTGGACCGGTGCAATTTTGAAGGCATGATGCACCCGCCAACGGTGATTGCACATAATGTTTTCAATGCCGGTATTGTGCTCGGCGGGCCGGGGCTGGCGCCGGGCGAGTTTGATTATCGCGCGTTGGAAACCGTTTGCACCGATAATGGTGAGACCGTAGTGCAGGGCAAGGGCATTGCGCCGCAAGACCCGGCCGAGGCGCTGGCATTTCTGGCCAATCACTTTACTTCGCGCGGGCAGGTCCTGCCCAAGGGGTCTTATTTACTGCTTGGCGCCCATTGCCCGCTTTACAAGCTGGAGGCCGGGCGTCAGTTGAAGCTGGAGCTTGGACCGCTTGGCTCGGTTTCACTCAGCACCTAATCAAGCCCGTGGGTGGTTTTATCCCAGTAAAACGGGGCGAAAATGATCTCGTATAGCGCTTTATAGGCGGCGATGGTGCCGATGGGCCAATATAGCGGCATGGTTAAAACAAAAGGCAACAGGCCAAAGCGGCGTTTCAGGGTGATGGCGGTTATGTAAATCGCCATCATCAGCGCTTCGCCAAGCAATAACCCGGTGAAGGCCATGCGCCAGAACCAGTCCGGCATCAGGGCAATAAACCCCCATTCAACCCCAAAAACCCCCAGCCACATCAGCCAGAAAACCGGTGCCAGCAAAAAAGCGGTGGCGGTGCCGAGCAGCACCACCTGCAAGCCCAAAAACCCGGCCCAGCCGAGATCCCTGTTTAGCTTGACGGGCTGGCGCATCTGGCTCAACCATGTGATAATAAAGCCTTTAATCCAGCGTGAGCGCTGTTTGACCCAGCCAACCGGCACATTATTGGCCTCCTCCCAGGTGGTGGAATCCACCATCTCGCAGCGATAGCCAAACCGGGCCAGCCGCATGCCGAGGTCAGCGTCTTCGGTCACGTTATGGGCATCCCAGCCGCCAACCTCCTCCAGCGCATTCCGGCGCATGAAAACCGACGTGCCCCCCAGAGGCAAAGGCAGGCCCAGCCGCTGCATGCCGCGCATGATCACCCGAAACCACGCCGAATATTCGATGGTAAAACAGCGCGACAGCCAGTTTTTATCGGTATTGTAAAAATCCAGATTGGCCTGAACGGCGGCAACCTTGGATGGGGCAGCCATTAAATGCAGCACCACTTTGTCGATCTGGTCCGGGTCCGGGCGGTCCTCGGCGTCATAAATACCGATGATGCTGGCGGTGCAAAAGGGCAATGCATAATTCATCGCGCGGGGCTTGGTTTGCAATGTGTCGGCGGGCACGACCAGCACGTTGGCCCAATGGGGCAGGGTGGATTTTTGCAGCGCGGCGCGGGTCATCTCGTCCTGCTCTTCGAGCAGGATTTTGATGTCGAGCAACTCTTTTGGGTAGGTTAATGCATCCATCGCCGCCAGCAGCGCCGGCACCACTTTTTCTTCCTTGAAAAGCGGAATAAGCACCGAGACCCTTGGGCGCTTTCTATGGTCGGCCAGAAATGGGATATTGCTGGTATCTGGCAGGGGGGGCTTGGCTTTCATGAATGAAAACAAGGCCATTGCCCGCAAAATAGTGGTGGAGAAATTGCTGAGCAAAGCCCAGAGAAACAGCACCAGCAAGCTGGTTTCAAGATTGGCCGCTGCCAGCCCAAGCCCGGCTCCGAGCACAATGCCGGTGGTGGTTTTGCGCGGCAGCAGATCAAGCTGGCGACAGCTGAATTCCGCCGGGCAGCGCTGCGCCGCGCTTTGGGTAAGCTGGGTCGAAAAAATAGCTTCAATGCTGCGATGTATCTCGTCCCGGTCAGCCTGGATCAGGCGGATACGCCCCGGCCAATGGGCTGAAATTTCAGCCGCTCTGGTATGGTCAGCCGCCGCAATGATCAGGGTTTTGCCCACCCGCCTCCATGGCAGGGCTTGCAGACGGATGCAGATTTGCGCATCCAGCCCCACCAGCACCTCCGGGTCGGGCGGGGTGGTGCTGATATCCAGCGGTGCGCCGCTGATCTGGGCGCGCAGCGCCTGTTTTACCGCCTCGGGCGTGGAGAATTGGTGGGCGAGCAGGATATCCCCCAACTTGGCATCACGCCCTTTTTGCAGATCAAGAGCGCGGGTCAGGTCGCGCTGCCGGATGGCCCCGTTGAGGAGGAGAATTTCACCAAGCCGGGCCGGCATTCTGCCCGCTTGCGGGGTTGTAAAATGGTTCATTCAGCTACCGTTTAATCGCTTAACGGGTAGCTTGATTCATAAACCTTAAAAAAACCCTAATATTTACTTAACGTTAGCCATATATCCGGCAAAGCGCTCAAACAGGTAAAAACTGTCTTGCGGGCCAGGGCTGGCTTCGGGGTGGTGCTGCACCGAGAAAACCGGGCGGTCAACCATGGCGATGCCGCAATTTGAGCCGTCAAACAGGCTGATATGGGTTTCTTTCACACCTGAGGGCAGGGTTTGCGAATCGACGGCAAAACCGTGGTTCATCGAGGTGATCTCGACCTTGCCGGTGGTCATATCCTTGACCGGGTGGTTGGCACCGTGATGGCCGTGGTTCATCTTCAGGGTTTTGCCGCCCAAAGCCAGTGCCAGCATCTGGTGTCCAAGGCAGATACCAAAGACCGGCATGTCGGATTTTTCGAGAACCTCCTGTATCATCGGCACTGCGTATTCGCCGGTGGCTTTGGGGTCTCCCGGGCCGTTGGAGAGGAACAACCCCTGTGGCTGATGGGAGAGCACCTCTTCAGCGGTGGCGGTGGCGGGCAATACGGTTACATCGCAGCCCGCACTTGCCAGGCAGCGCAGAATGTTGCGCTTGGCGCCGTAATCTATTGCCACAACCCTATGGCCACCGGGCTTGACGGGCGCAAAGCCCTCCCCCCATGCCCAGCGTTGCTCATCCCATTTATAAGGGGCGTCACAGGTGACCTCGCGCGCCAGATCCATACCCTCTATACCGTTGAAACCACGGGCCTTTTCCAGCAGGGCGTCAATGTCAAACACCCCGTCCGCAGCGTGCTCTATCGCCACATGCGGCGCGCCGTGCTGGCGGATGAAACGGGTAAGGCGCCGTGTATCCACCCCGCCGATACCGATGCGGTTATGGGTTTGCATCCATGTTTTCAGCGTATCGGTGCTGCGCCAGTTCGAGGGCTGGGTCGGGTCCCATTTCACTACCATGCCGGCGGCTGCGGGGCTGGTGGCCTCGAGGTCCTCGACCGTGGTGCCGGTATTACCGATATGGGGGAAGGTGAAGGTGATCACCTGCCCGGCATAGGAAGGGTCGGTCATGATCTCCTGATAGCCGGTCATCGCGGTGTTGAAACACAGCTCGGCCACGGCAATGCCCTCGGCCCCAAAGCCGGTGCCATAAATGATTGTGCCATCAGCCAGCGCGATGCAGGCCGTGGGTTTGCTGTGGCTGGCCGGGGCAAGCGCCTGGGCCTGCTCGGAAGGGGGATTATCGGGCATGGGGAATCCTGTGCTGGGGATTTTGCGCAAAATATGCGGGCGGATGGGGAAGGTCAAGCGAATGTGAAGCCGGGGGGGGTAAAGA
>WFQA01000014.1 GCA_015487255.1 Paracoccaceae bacterium
GAAAAATCAGGCATTTGGCCCGATTTTATTGCCCCGTCCATATAACCCCGTTTTCCGTTACCACACCATCCAGCGGCATATCCGTGGCCTCGTGGGGCAGGGTCTCAACCTGTTGCGCGCCATAGGCGTATCCCAGCGCCAGCACGGGGGCCAGTTCAGCGATCGAGCGGTCATAAAACCCGCCGCCATAGCCCAGCCGCTGGCCGCTGGCATCAAAAGCCAGCAGCGGGCAGAGCAACAGGTCAGGGCGCTGCCAGGCCCCGGTTTTGGGCACCATGGCCCCAAACGGGCCAGCGACCATTACCGCATCCGGCACCCATGCGCGGAATTTCAGCGGCATGGATTTGCCGATGATCACCGGCACCGAAACCCGGTAACCGCGCCCGTGCAGGCTGTGCATGGCGGGCAGGATGTCAATCTCGGAACGGATCGGCATATAGCCGGAAATACTACGGATATCCGGCTGGCTCTGCAGCCATTTCAGAAGGTGCGCGGCGGCGGTTTCGGGTGCATTGATCGCCGCATCATGGGCTATCTTACGCACAGCTATCGCCGCTTTGCGCGCCTTTTGTTTTGCTGTTGCAATATCATGCATCACGGGGTTTTCAAAAAATTGGTGGCGGGCCCGGCGCATCCGTGAAGGGGTCTGATCCTTATGAGCCTGGAGAACCAGGTGGGTGCGGGGTGAGATAGGCCACGGCCAGTCACAGAGCCAGCTCCCTTTCATAGAATTAAGGCCACTAGGATGGGTCCTTTGCACAAAACGACCAGCACCCGCCACTGCTTACCTAACGCCTTTTAGGTGGTTTTTGAAGGGGGGATGGCGTAGATATTATTAAAACCGCTGTGAGGTGGCCGGATTAAGCCGAGAATAGTCTGAATGCACGATAAAATCATCCGCATCATCGCCCCTCTGCCGCCCAAGGGCAGCGTGGCCGCGCGCCATGCCGGGCAGGTGATCCACCATCTGGACAAAGCCGGCTATGATCTGCGCCCGGCCACGGCCACCGGGCCGTCCTATTGTGACGATATCCTGAAATTCGCCCCGAAACGGCTGTTTGATCCGATGCTGGAAAGGTTGCTGGCCGAGGCACCCGACACCTTTATCCTCTACCCGGAAGCGCTTGATTTTACGTCATTTTTTCAGGCGGTCTGGGCGCATAGGCGCTATGAGGAGCTGCGCCGCATCAAGCTGGTATGGCGGCTTTTGTGGCGGGCAAAAAAGGCGGTTGTGGTCTGGCGGCCCCGGTTGCTCATGCGCCGTGACCACCTGTTGATCATGCTCACCGCTGGCCTGGCAAAACTGCTCCGCCCGCGCGCGCTGCGCCTTATCCGGCAATCCACCCCGGCTGAAGTGGTTGTGCAGCCTTTGCTCGGGCGGCTGCCCAGCCCCTGCCCGCCCCATGAGGCAGAGGCCAGCAGCTTTGCCCTTGCCAGCCGGCAGGGCGGCACTGGCAATATTCGCCTTACCACGGCCTGGCTGCGTGCCAGCCTTTCCCGGCTGGGAAAAGATCACCCGCTTTATGGGATAATGCGAGAGGTCATCACGATTTGCGAGGTGTTTGATGAATCCCGCCTGCCGATCTTCAACCGGCTGCATGACGAGCCGGCCAGCGCCCCTTTTACCGACCGGGTCGCAACGCTGACCCACGGGGTGCCGCTCTCTGAATTCATGTTGCAGCAGCACATGGCCAAGCAGCTTGGCCAACGGTTTGCCCTGGCCAACAAAACCGATTGCGAGGCTTATCTGCGCTGGTATATCACTGAAGCCAGCGCTGATTTTGGCCACCAATTACCGCTGCCTGCGCAATCCATGCTTTATTTTGAGGCCATGCAAGGCAATATAGAGCCGCAAACCCCGATCGAGGCCCTGCGCTTTATCGAGCGAAATGCGCGGTTTTATGGCATAGGCCAAAGCCTCGGCCCCAAGATGCGGGCCTATTTCAACCAGCCCCTCACCAGCAATCGCAACGGGCTGACCCGGCTGGAACTTCTGGTTGCCGCGCTCTCCCATGCGCCGGTCAATGCGCATGAAACACTATCGGCACCGTGGGATTCGCCTGAGCTGAAAATCTGGTTTGCGCGGCTGGCCCATGGTGGCTATCCGCTTCTGGGTGAGCTGGCCGCACTGCCCGCAGCCAAAACCCGGCCCGGGCTGAAAATAACCGGAAATGCCGGGCAAGACACCGGGCTGGGGCAGAATATGCAGATGTCTGTCCGGGCGCTGGAAGGGGTGGATTGCAAACGCCCGGTATTTTTGCACCATGTAAACGCTGATGAGATCCCGGCGCAAATGCTCAAGCACCACAGCGCCGGTGCCTTTCATATCGGCTATCTGTTGTGGGAGCTGGAAACCCTGCCCAAAGCGCATGGGCTGGCTGGTGAACTGCTTGATGAAATCTGGGTGCCGACCCGGTTTTTGCAAGATATTTATGGTCGCGCCTATCAAAAACCGGTTATCCATATCGGCAAGGGGTTTGACCTGCCCGGGGCCGAGGCGTTCGACCTGCCTGGCATTGGCGTGCAACCCGGGCAAAACAGCTTTTTGCTCAGCTTTGATCTGCATTCTTCGGTGGCGCGCAAAAACCCGCTGGCGGCGGTGCTGGCCTTTCAGATGGCTTTTGAAGGCGATGCCGACAAGCGGCTGATCATCAAAACCACCAAACCGCCCAGAAGCCACTGGGGCGACCCGGAATCACAGATGCAAATCATCCGGAAGATCATCGCCCGCGACAGCCGGATCATCCTGCTGCAGGCGCATCTGCCTTTTACGCAATATCTTGGCCTGATCGAAGCGGTGGATGCGCTGGTTTCGCCGCACCGCGCGGAAGGGTTTGGCTATTTGCCAGCTTACGCGATGAAGCTCGGCACCCCGGTAATTGCCACCGATTATGGCGGCACGCGGGATTTCTGCAACAAGGAAACCGCGCTGCCAGTGCCATGGCGGCGGCGCAACGTGCGGCCGCGGGAGTCGATTTATCCGGTCAGGGATGCGTTTTGGGCCGAGATCGACCACGAGGCACTGGCCGGGGCGATGCGGGATATGCTGGCCCGGCCAAATGCGGCGCGCCGGCGCGCAGCCGCTGGAAAAGCATTGATGCAGGGTTATTATTCGCCCCGGGCGCTGCGTCAAAGATACCTTGCACGATTGGAAGAACTGGGCCTCAGGGCCTGATCGCCCGCGCGCGCCGGGCGGCGGCCCGCAACTCCTCGGCGATTTCCTCAGCCTCTTCCGGGTCGAAATCCAGCGGAATTTCAATATCCTCTGCGGCGACGAACAGCCGCACCATGCCTTGATCCGTCGGGCCGATTTGCAGATTGGCGGTAATGTCGCTCTGTTTGTTGATCCCCATGGCCTGTCCTTTATTGCTGTTCTTGGCCTAGCGCCCAAATCAGGGTTTGGCAAGCATCTTTGGGCTTGCAATCACACC
>WFQA01000015.1 GCA_015487255.1 Paracoccaceae bacterium
AGCTCCCGGCGAAGACTTTCAGCTCACACAGTACCGGCAATGGTCGAATAGCAATGATGATCAGGGAATCGGAAACGGATTTGGCGGTGTGGAAATCTATTCACAGATCATGTTCAGGAAAGTGGGCTGATCATAACCAGCTGAATAAAACCGGCGGGGTCCGGGCTGTCTCACCAGCCCAAACTGGAAGTACAACCTTCCTCGATCAAATGCGGCCGCAAATGGCCGACCCGCCTGCCACGTCTGGCAGGTGGATAATCAGAGGAAAAGGTAAATGAATAGTTACCGCGAAGTGAATCCTGTCAACCCGGTAGCCCCCTACTTGGGTGGCAAGCGCAATCTCGCTAAAACCCTGATCAGCCGTATCGGGCAGATCGAGCACAGGACATATGTCGAACCATTCGTTGGCATAGGCGGAATCTTTCTAAAACGCCGCCTTGCTGCCAAATGTGAGGTGATCAATGACTGGGGGCGTGAGGTGGCCAATTTCTTCCGGATACTGCAGGTGCATTACATTCCATTTATGGACCTGATGCGCTTTCAGATCACCAGCCGCCAGGCCTTTGAAAGGCTCGCTAGAACGCCACCCGAATCCCTTACCGATCTCCAACGCGCCGCGCGATTTTTCTACCTCCAGCGAACGGCCTTCGGCGGCAAGCCCACCAAGGCCAATTTCGGGGTATCAACCGATCGCGGGGCGCGCTTTGATATCACCCGCCTGGCCCCCATGCTCGAGGAGTTGCACGACCGGCTTTCCGGTGTGGTTATCGAGTGCCTCCCATATGCGGATGTGATCCGGCGATATGACCGGCCGGGCACGCTCTTCTATCTGGACCCGCCCTATTGGGGCAACGAGAATGACTACGGAAAAGACCTGTTCAGCCGCGCTGATTTTGCGGCACTGGCGGAAGTTCTCAGCACGATCTCAGGCCGCTTCATAATGTCTCTTAACGACCGCCCAGAGGTGCGTGAGACTTTCCAGAGATTCGATATAGAGGCGGTTAAAACCACCTATACAATTGCCGCCAAATCAGCCAAAAAGGTGGGGGAAGTGATCATATCAAATTGAACGGCTAATTTTTGCTCCAGATTCCAACTACATTTGCTCCAGATTCCAACCGCCCGCTACACCCCCTCATCCGGAAAAGCCGCCTCGGCCGCCCCGGCCTGATAATCATTCATCGGCTCTACATAGCCAATGCGCACCCGCGCCGCGGTCTCGCTCTCGGGGTTTCGGGTCAGGCTCAGCGCCGGTTCATCACCCTCGATAGCAAAATCATCCGCCCCGAGTGCCGCCGCCGCCCGCCCGTGCAGGGTGCGAAACACAATCTCGCCCCCGGCTTCAAAACTCTCGAAACCATAAGCCAGCATCAAGGGCTGCAACCCCTGCCGCGCAGTTTCATTACGCTCGTGCAGCGCCCCGGAAACCACCCCGTAAAGCGCCTGCGTATTGATATTCTCCACCCCGCTGCGCGCACAAATCTCGCGCACGACTCCGTCCAGCGGCGCCGCCGTCACCCGGCCCGATATCCAGTGCCCCCGGGCAAAATTCGCCCCGTCGGACCAAACCTCACCCCGGCTCGGAAAATCCGGCCATGGCCGCGCATCCCAGGCCCAGACATGGGCGCGGCTCATCTCCACCATCCGCCCGGCATATTCGATCGATTCCGGGTTGTTGGCCGGCTCATCCCAATAGCCGTAAAGCGCGCGCAAATACTGCACCTGAATAAAATCATCCCGCCCGCCATTGCTGAAATACGGCACCTGCGATTCCGTTGACTTCGGGTCAAGAAACACATTGGGCTGGTTGGTGCCCTTGTCTATTGCCGGGCAACCGATTTCGGTAAACCAGATCGGCTTGCCCTGCGGCACCCAGTCGGTATAGCCCACATTCTGCACCCCGCCGATGCGGTTGCGGTGCCCCCAGCGCCACCAGTTGAGAATATCCTTGTAGCGAAACACCCAATCCTCGCCGTAAGCCCCGTCAGTGATCGGGCTGCGCACCTGCAATGCACGCGCCTCTTCATTGGGATAATACCAGTCATAGCCCTCACCCCCGGCCACATTGCCCTTCAGGTAATCCAGATCATAAATCGCGCCAAAAGAGGCATCCGCATGCCCCTCGTCATCGCGCCAGTCCGAAAGCGGCATGTAATTATCAATACCGACAAAATCGATCTCGTCATCCGCCCAGAGCGCATCGAGATGAAACAGCACATCCCCCGAGCCATCCTGCGGGTGATAGCCATAATACTCCGACCAATCCGCCGCATAGCCTATTTTGGCATCGGGCAATATCGCCCGCACATCCGCCGCCAGCGCCTTCAATGCCATCACCACCGGAAAGGCCTCCACCCCCGCGCGCAGCTGCGTCAGCCCGCGCAATTCCGAGCCGATGCAAAAAGCCTCCACCCCGCCCGCCAGCGCGCATAAATGCGCATAATGCAGCACAAAGCGGCGGTACGACCATTCCGCAGGCCCGCTATAGGCCACCCCCGCACCGGCAGGCGCAAAATCACCCACCGCCGCCGCGCCAAAGAAAGCATCCACCTCCGCCTGCATTGCCAGCGTTTTATCCGGCGTGCCCGCCGCCCCCGGCGCAATCGAGGCGGTGATCCGCCCCCGCCATGGAAAGGTGGCCTGCTCGGCCCCGCCATAAGGGTCCGGCAAGCCGTTGCCCATCGGAATATCCATCAGGATAAACGGATAAAACATCACCGCCTTGC